>DATJAL010000019.1 GCA_035516255.1 Chitinivibrionales bacterium
CCTGTCGATAAGCATGTTTTTCTTTGTGGCCCATAGGAGATAACCCCTTTCTGCTTGGGTTACCTTAATTATGAGCCTACGAATTAAAAACAGTATGTATCCGATAGGTATTCGGTTACATTTAATTTGAGCCTACGCGCCTGCCAAAAAAAATAAAAACGGTATTGCAAACCCCCGCCGTCCATGGTATAATAAAATTGTCTGAGAGAATAGTCCCCAAGGACCCTGTTATGCCTCACAAAGAATCAATGTACGAGCGCCGTAAACATGCGCGCCTTCCCATCGAACGGCCCCCGTTTCCCGTGTCGTTCAGGTGCAACGGCGGCCACCTGTCGGCGTTTGTCGAGGACATATCGGCGTCAGGAGCAAAGCTGCGCATTTCGGAAGCAGGGGACCATATCCCGTTTCTGGTGCAGGGCGAGTTCACCTACACCTTCCATACCGCGCTGGGCCCCACCCAATGCAAGGCGCGCACCGTGTGGGTCCAGCGCAAAGGCGTGGATTTTTTCTGGGGCGTTGAATTCATACGGCTCGATTCCAACGACAGCAATCCGCTTAACGTCATCATCAAAGACCTCAATACCCAGGCGATGTGACCGCGCAGTTTATAATTATTCAGGATGCCGAATAATGCCATCCCCGCCTTTCATTTTTCCATAGGCAAACTTATTTTATCGTACGCGGTATGAGAATCACTTCTGCACTATTTCCCGTTCTTTTTCTTGCCGGATCGTTGTACCCGGAGCCGATCGTGATTACGGGCAAAATGCTGCCGGCGCATCTCGGCTCCATCATTCAGAATATCCGGATAACGGACCACAAAGGCGTTTGCATCCCGTTCCAGATAGACGAAGTTGAAGACAACGATTATGTCTGCACTTCGGGCAAAGAGCCGAACATCGGCAACGGCATTCTGGACTCGGCGGACGAGATCGTTTTTTTATGGGAGGACGCGGACACGGTTGGACCGGCAAACAGCATCGGCACGGATCAGAATGTCATTACCCTTGCCCACGGCCGGGAAAAACGGTATGTTTACCTGTTGCATGACGCGTCGATCCCGCTTTCAAAAGTCTCGTACATCCAATATGACGAGCGCAGCGAACGGATACGCACCCCGTATTATTACGCCTGCTTCGGCCACGACCGGTTCCATTTTACAAGCGCCGGCATCAAGTACAATGCAAAGGACGCCTACCTCGACCTTACCAACGAACTGCGCATAAAAATATTTTTAAGGGCCCTGTGGGGGCTTTTGCCCATCACTTATACCGAACAGAGCATTGTCTGCCTTGTAAAGCGGTACAAGGCCGGCCCGGTGCGGCTCATCAGAAGGGGAGATTTTTATTTGAAACTCGGTCTCTTCCTGCAGGGAAGCAACGCGGCGGTGAACCAGATTTGCTACCCCCAGATGGTGAGGGTTCCCGTGTATGTCCATCTTCCCATTCGCTTTCGGGTTCTGTTCAAGGAGGCATGGATAGAAATGACGCCGGTGTTCACCGACAACGCAAAGGATTTTACCTTCGAGGTGCCGTCGCGCAACATATCGTTTCCGCTCGGTACGCAGGACAGGACCGACACGCTCATACAAAAGAACCCGAACCATTCGTGCATGACGGCCCACAACGGCACCATGGGGTACGGCTGGTTCCTCGACGCGGGCATGGAGGAACGGTTCCTTGACGGAAGCGGATATTGCGTCAGCGTGCCGTCGGAGCGGTTCGGCATCGGCCATTGCGGGTTCCGGCTCACGGTCCGCGATTTGCCGAAAGGATATTACCTGATAGGGAATTGGGTATTATTTTCTAGAAACGGCATAGGCGGTCTTTTGGATGCATGCGACCGCCTTGCGGACATGGCGACGCTCACCGTAAGGGGAGATCCCGCCAGCTACAGAAACCAACTCGGCAAGGTCATGCCCTTTCGAAAACAGTAGGATTCATCTCATGGCAAAACGGAAACAACCGCGAGTCGATAAGACTGACTACGAAGCACTTCAGCTTCCGGATCTCTGCAAGCTGGTGATGGATCTTTCAGTGCCGTTTGAGGATCTCGCCGAATATGTCGAAGACAGGACCTATGCGCTTTGCGCCGGCGGCAAATGCAGTGATGCGGTGGGCGAGCTCAACCGCGTCGCCTCGTTTTTCGAGGCCATGGAGGCCAAAAACGAGGAGAACTGCCGGGACCTTGCCGATATTTACATCCTGATAGGCGAGGTGAACCAGTATGTCGGGTGTTTCCAGGAAAGCATCGAATGGTTTAAAAAGGCGGCGGTCGTGTTCGACCGCTACGCGGTGCCGTACCACAACCTTGCCTCGTCATACATTGAACTGGGGGATTACAAGAACGCCGTAAGAAGCCTGGAGCAGGAAATTCTGCTCGAGCCGGGAAATTATTTCTCGAGCCTGAAACTCGCGGACTTGTACGAGCAGCAGGGCGAGTTCAAAAAAGAGGAGGAGTGCCTCGAAAACGTGCTTGCGCGGAACCCGGAGAACATCCAGGCCCTGCACAAGCTCATCACGCACTACGAACGGCAGCAGCCCCATATCGACGTGAAACTGCTCAGAAAGCGGCTGATCGCCATCGGCAAGGTGTTCAGCGAGTTGGAAATGGTAATCCGTGTGTACCACCTGTGCATGCTGCAGTCGTTCTCGGAAGCGCTTGAGTTTCTCAACACAAAGATAAAGGACAATCCCGGCATGACCATCCTTCACCTTCTTAAGGCGTTCGCGCTCGGCGAACTCCGCCAGTATTCCAAGAAACGCAGGGAACTGGTCGAGTTCAAGCAGCATTGCCACGGGAAAATCGAATACATGAAGAGCAAGCTTGACGAATTCGAGCACATATTCGGAAAAAAGGCGGTGACGAGATTGGGAAGGATATTGGTGGTGACCAATCCGAATATTGCCAGATAAACATCGACCATGAAGTCTTGAAGTCGGAAGGTCTGAAAGTCTTAAATTCCAAAAGTCTTAACATCGATGCCCTTCCGCAGATCTTGAGACTTCTGGACTTTAAGACTTTAAAGACCTTTTTAAAAGGAGAATAATGTCATTCCCTGTTCGTGTCAGATTCGCCCCTTCTCCCACCGGCTATCTCCACGTCGGCGGCGCAAGAACCGCGTTGTTCAATTATCTCTTTGCTAAACACACCAACGGGACTTTTATCCTGCGTATTGAAGACACCGACAGAAACCGCTTCGTTGAAGGCGCCCTCAGGGAAATTTATGGCAGTTTAAAATGGCTCGGTCTTACTTGGGATGAAGGGCCAGAGGCCGGCGGGAATTTTGGACCCTACGTTCAATCGGAGCGTCTGGATTTATATAAAAAAAACGCTCAGGCCCTGTTGGACAAAAGTCTCGCTTACCCGTGTTTTTGCACGCCACAGAGACTCGAAGAAGTCCGCAAGGAGCGGGAAAAAGCCAAGATGCTCACAAGCTACGACAGGCATTGCAGGGATCTTTCCAAAGAGGAAATACAAAAGAACCTTGATGAGAATAAGCCGTTTGTTGTCAGGCTTAAGATACCACATGATAGAAATATTGTATTTACAGATATGATAAGGGGTTCCATTGAGTATAAAAGCGAGGTTCTTGATGACTTTGTCCTGCTCAAGTCAGACGGCTATCCCACATACCATCTGGCCAACGTCGTTGACGACCATGAAATGGAAATCTCGCATGTGCTGCGCGGCGACGATTGGATAGCGTCAACCCCGCGCCATATTCTTCTGTACGAAGCGTTGGGGTGGACGCCGCCGCTGTTCGCACACATGCCCGTGATCCTCGATCCGTCGGGCGGCAAGCTGTCGAAGCGCAAAGGCGCTGCCTCGGTCATGGATTACAAGAATGCCGGAATCCTTCCCGACGCGCTCTTCAATTTCCTCGCGCTGCTGGGCTGGGCGCCGGGCGGGGGCGATGAGCGGGAAAAAATGACGCGGGAAGAGATCATTCAGGCGTTTTCCCTTGAAAAGATATCTCCAAAAGGCGCCGTACTTGATGAAAAGAAATTGGATTGGATGAACGGCCAGTATCTTGCCGAATCGAGCGCGGAATCGCTTGCTCCGGAGGCTTTCAGGTTGTGGAAGGAAAAAGGAATGGTGCCCGCTGACAAACCCGCAACCGATCCCTATTTACTTTCGGTGATAAACCTCCTCAAGGTCAGATCGAAACGGCTGACCGAGCTTGTGGACAATTCCACCTACTTTTTTAAAGATCCGGAAACTTACGAAGAAAAGGCTGCGAAAAAGTATTTTACTCCGCAATCCGCGGCCGTGTTAACATCATTGGTTGACAAGCTTGTGCCGGCAGAACCTTTTTCAAAAGATGCTCTCGATGCCTTGTATCACAAATTCGCGGCTGACTCGGGCACGCAAATAGGGGAGCTGGTGCATCCGTCAAGACTGGCGATCAGCGGAGCAAGTTTCGGGCCTGGGTTGTTTGAGATGATGGAGACTCTGGGCAAGGATGTAGTTTTAAGAAGGATGAAAAGGGCGATAGAAAAAATAAAATAAAAAAGTAAATCTTAATAAGGGGGAAGTCTCCCCCGGGCCCCCGGCTTCCGCCGCATCCTCAATGTCAATTAAAAAAAGTATTCCGGGATGCGCCGGTGATCCGGGGGCACACCCCCTCTTTGGCGCCGATACTCCCGTAATTCGCGGATGGTGTTTGTGGCTGGCGAGACAGAGGCTGTAGCGCAAGCTATTATTTTGTGGAAGAAGACAAATATTATAAGTTTGAGTGGAAGAAAAATATTATATCACGAATTTTCGATTGGCGCCACTAAAAGTATTTGGCGAATAAAAACTCCGCCGCCGCGTTAGGCAGGAGCGGAGGCCGCGCTGGAGCACGGTGCTGCCCGGCCCTCGCTGTCAGGCATATAGGGGCCGTGGCAGCCGGAGCCGGAGGCGAGACCGAAGTGAGGGCCGACCCGAGACTGAGGTTTACCGAAGGTGAGGGAAACGCCCAACAAAATTTGGAAATTCAATCAGAAGGATAAATAATGTTAGAAGCAAACAAAACAAATCCAGAATCAAATTCACCGAACCCCGAATCCGAAAAACCGTCAAACTTCATCCGCGAAATCGTCAAGGAAGACCTCGCTTCGGGCAAGGTCAAGAAGGTCGTGACGCGGTTCCCGCCGGAACCGAACGGCTATTTACACATCGGACACGCAAAGGCCATCAGCATCGATTTCGGCATGGCAATGGAGTTCGGCGGCGAATGCCACCTGCGCTACGACGACACCAACCCGAGTAGGGAGGAGCAGGAATACATCGAGTCTATCCAGCGCGACGTGAAATGGCTTGGCTACGACTGGGGAAAACACCTGTACTACGCCTCTGACTACTTTGACAAGATGCACGAATGGGCCGTGCACATGATCAAGACCGGAAAGGCATATGTGTGCGATTTGACGGCCGACCA
Source organism: Chitinivibrionales bacterium (assembly GCA_035516255.1). Taxonomy (NCBI): domain Bacteria; kingdom Pseudomonadati; phylum Fibrobacterota; class Chitinivibrionia; order Chitinivibrionales; species Chitinivibrionales bacterium. Next base: position 5,426 of record DATJAL010000019.1, read on the forward strand.
GCTCAGGGAGTACCGCGGCACGCTCACGCAGCCGGGAAAAGAAAGCCCATACCGCAACCGCACCATTGCCGAAAACCTCGACCTGTTCGAGCGCATGCGTAAAGGCGAGTTTCCCGACGGTTCGCGCACGCTGCGCGCGAAAATAGACATGGCGTCGCCGAACGTGAACATGCGCGATCCCGCCATGTACCGAATTCTCAAAGTCCCGCACCACCGCCAGGGCGACAAATGGAACATCTATCCCATGTACGACTGGGCGCACGGCCTCGAGGATTCAATCGAAGGCATCACGCATTCGCTGTGCTCGCTCGAATTCGAAGACCACCGGCCGCTGTACAATTGGTTCCTTGACCAGGCGCCGGTGCCGTGCCATCCGCGGCAGATCGAGTTTGCGCGTCTCAACCTCACCTACACGGTCATGAGCAAGCGCAAGCTGCTCCAGCTCGTGCAGGAAGGCTTCGTGTCGGGCTGGGACGATCCGCGCATGCCCACGATCTCCGGCATGCGACGGCGCGGCTACACGCCCGAAGCCATCCGCAATTTCTGCGAGCGGATCGGCGTTGCCAAACGCGACAGCATGGTGGACGTTGCCCTGCTCGAGCACTGCGTGCGCGAAGACCTCAACAAGCGCGCACCGCGCGCCATGGCGGTGGTCAACCCGCTCAAGGTCATCATCGACAACTATCCCGACGGAAAGACCGAGGAAATCGACGCCGTGAACAACCCGGAAGACCCGTCCATGGGCAGCCGCAAGGTGCCCTTCTCAAAAGTGCTGTGCATCGAAAAAGAAGATTTCATGGAAAATCCGCCAAAAAAGTTCTACCGGCTCTCGCCGGGCAGGGAAGTACGGCTCCGTTATGCCTATTTCATCACGTGCACGAGCGTGGAGAAAAACGCGGCGGGCGAGGTGACCGCATTGCACTGCACCTACGACCCGGCAACGCGCGGCGGCGCGGCGCCCGACGGAAGGTCGCCAAAGTCAACCATGCACTGGGTATCGGAACAGCACGCAATTTCAGGTGAATTGAGGCTGTATGAATATTTGCTGACAAAAGAAGATCCGGCAGATGTTCCGGAGGGCAGCGACTTCAAGGCGCTCATCAACCCGAATTCGCTCAAGGTGGTGAAGGACGCGATGCTGGAGCCCGGACTTGCGAATGTCAAGCCAGGCGACAAATGCCAGTTCGAGCGGGTGGGATATTTCTGCGCGGATTCGGTGGACAGCAAGCCGGGGAGGCCGGTGTTCAACAGGACGGTGGGGTTGAAGGATACGTGGGCGAAGGTGCAGAAAAAGATGAAATAGGGGAAGAGAAGATAGCCACAGAGACACGGAGGGCGCGGAGAAGAAGTAAAGAGAGTGCAACCTGGAAATGGTAGGAATAGGTGGCGAAAAAATAAAAAGTTAGATCTTTAATGTTGATGCAATGCCCCACCCACAAAATAGGAGCGATCCCAAATAAGCTTGCAGCAATTCCTCGGATAAAGTATTTACGTACGCAACCGAATCCGAATACGATGCCTCCGAGAGCGCTCACGAAAGAACCCCGCAGCCTGCATTTAATCACTATATTTTTCTCTGTGCCTCCGTGTCTCTGTGATCATCTTATTTTTTTTCTTCCCCAAAACAAAAAACCCCTCAGGACGTTTGTCCCGAAGGGTTTTTATGGTGGAGCTGGACGGGTTCGAACCGACGACCCCCAGACTGCCAGCCTGATGCTCTCCCAACTGAGCTACAGCCCCACAAAACGCTATTTTCGTATTAAAAATTACTACTTACTAGTGAAAATGTCAATCCATAACTGTCTTTGACAGCCAATGTTGTCAAATCATTCCCTTTACTTTCATCACCGTCACCGCGCCTGCCAGCGCCGCGCAGGCTACGGCGACGATCCAATCCGCGGCCTTCATCCCGTACCGTTCCCTCATGTCGATCTTATTCTTCGGGGAGAACCCCTTTGATTCCAGCGCAGCCGTGAGCGTCTCGGCCTTCTTGATGCCCGTGAGTATCAGCGGGACCAGGAGGGGAGCATAGGCTTTTATCCTTTTGACAAGGGAACCCTCAGCCGCGTTGTTGCCGCGGACCTTCTGCGCCTCCACGATGGTGAACCCGGTGTCGATAAAGACGATGACGAGCCTGAACGAAAGAGAAAGGGCAAACGCGATGGGATAGGGAACGCCGAGCAGCATGAGCCCTGCCGAGACTTCTTCGAGCGAGGTGATTGAAAGATACAGCAGCCCCGCGCAGAGCAGATCGACGAACCGAATGCTCATCGCCGCCGCATACGCGTAGGCGTTGGCGCCGCTGATGCGGTAGAAAAGCGCCCAGAGCACAAACGTGGCGGCTGCAATCATCATGAACAAAACGCCCATCCGAGCGATGTTCCCGAGGCTTTTCGCCGCGATAAAAAGCGCCGCCATGCAGGCGAGAAGCGCAAGCAGCCAAACAATATCGGCAATCAAGGCCGCGGTCAGAAAAAGAACGGCGAGCATCAGGATTTTAGTCCTGGGATCGAGCCGGTGGAGGAACGTGTTCTTTTTTATGTATAAGAAGACGCTCATTCCGCACGCTCCAGTTGTTTTTTCCAGCATTGCAGGAATTCCCCGGCGTTAAGCAGCGGCCTGTTGTTCAGCTCCAGGGAAAGCTTCATGATGTCCGTCCTGCTTGCCCTTGATTCGGACAACAAGTCCGCGTCATTAAAAAAATCCCTGCACGGGCCGTAAAACAATATGTGCCCGTTTTTCACGGCAAGCACGGTCCGGCCAAACGAAGCGGCTGCTTCCATGGAGTGGGTTATCATGAGGACCGTCTTGCCCTTGTCGTTAAGGCCTTTTATGATGCGCATCATCTCGCTAAGAGAGGGAAAATCCAGGCCCGTGGTGGGCTCGTCGAGTATGATGACGTCGGGCTCGGCCGCGAGGATAGAGGCGCACGCGACCTTCTGCCGGTCGCCTTTGGGCAGCGTGAAAGGGTCTTGGAACGCGACAGCGGCAAGACCCATGGTTTCCAGCATGGCATCGACTCTTTTTTTTATTTCGCCTGCCGGCAGTTTTTTCATCCGGAGCGCGAACGCGATTTCGTCGAACACGGTTTCTGCGAAAATCTGGTTGTCCGGGTTCTGGTACACGTAGCCGATGTCGCCGGCCTTCACCTTTGCCCCTTTGTAGATAACCTCTCCTGCGCGCGGCCGCAGTATCCCCGCGATGCATTTGGCGAGCGTGGTCTTGCCGGAGCCGTTTGACCCGAGGATCGCGACGAAATCGCCTTGTTGGATGTCGAGGTTGATGTTTTCCAAAACGTTTCCGGGCATTCCCTTGTAGGTGAATGAAAGACCGCGGACCCGGATGATCGGTGTTGCCGTGCCGCGGGCCGGCTCCCGCAAAAGCGCGGCATACGCTTCATTGTCAAATGCGTACTGCCGCGCGGCAATGCCTGCCGCATCCTTGACGGTCGCGACGGCCGCGCCGGGAAAAAGCTTGCGCAGGCCCGGCATGTCGAGTCCTGCTTTGTCAAGCAAGGCCCTGCCATACGCGCCGGACTCGTCACCGTCATAGAGTATCGCACCGGCGTGCAGGATGACGATCCTGTCGAAGTGCCTGCCGTAATCGAGCGACTGCTCGAAAAGGATCAAGCTCCCTTTGAACGACGTGCCGCCGAGAAAGTCAAGGACGTATTCCTGCGACGACGGCTCGATGTCGGTGAACGGCTCGTCGAGGATAAGGAGGTCGGGATCAACGGCCAGCAGGCTGAAAAAGGCCGTCTTCTGTTTTTCGCCGCCCGACAACTCGTGCATGTCGCGTGAAAGCAGGCCGGCAATGCCGAACTGTTCCGCGATACTTATCATTTTTTGCCGCGCGGCCCGATACCCCATGCCGATGTTCATGGGGTAGAAAAGCATTTCTTCGGCGACCGACGAGGACACGATCTGCGCCTCAAAATCCTGGAACAGGACGGCGATCCGCGACGCGATTTCCCTGCGGGAATAAGAACCGATCTTTTTTCCCTGAAAGAAATATCCGCCTTCGAGAAGACTTCGCTCCGCGGAAGGCAGAAGGCCGCTGAGGATTTTAGAGAGCGTGGTTTTGCCTGCGCCGTTTCTTCCGGCGATGAGGACCTTTTCGCCGGCATTGATGGTGAGGCTTATGTCATGCAGCACGCGGGGACCGGCGGCATGATACCTAAAACCAAGGCCCTGAAGGCTGATCATACCGGGGAAGCGTCTTTTCTTTTGTAAAGCAGCCCCATCTTGTCTATTCTTTTATAAAGCAGTTTCATCAGTATCGGGCCCAGAATGCCGCTCATTATGGAATTATTGATCAAAACGACAAGAAAGACCACGGCAAAAGGCGCGAGTTTGAATACCCATACTCCCGTTGCCACGGTAAGGGCGCATGCGAGGCTGGCGCACACCGCCGCGATGATGAAAACGGCGGTCTGCCGCCAGTCCATGACGGTTTGTTTTTTTACGAGCAAGCCCCAGATGAGGAACGCGATGTAGGAGAAAAGGAAGTTCGCAACGACCCCGAAGCCGCTCGCCGGCGTGAGCATGCCGAAGAAATCCGCGATAAGGTTGCCGACGGCCGAGCCCCAGGCCGCGGCGGGTCCGAACAGGATGCCGAACAGCACGGGTATAACGCTCGCGGGCCTGAGTTCCGTGAGCCCGGGCACGATCTGAATGGGCTTGAAGGGGATGAGCGTGCCCGCGTACACCGCCGCCGTGACGGCGACGATGACGATCTGCTTTGTGCTTGACCAGACGGAGAAGATGGATTTCAAGGATTGTTCCTTTTTATAGGCGGTATTTTTTAAATGGAAAATATTGTTTATTTTAACCGTTCATGGCAACATAAAACCGCGGAATAACTCTCAGCCTATAGACGGCAACCGACTTGCAAAGCAAATCAGACGAGACAAAAATAATGAATTCAGGACGGTATAATAGGATAATAAGGTATAAAGAAGGGGTTGCGAATGGAATGTATTTTGTAAAGGTTCGCGAAGGGCGATTTGTGAGCTCAGCTCGGTGCGAACGGTCTTTCGATAATTCAAATAAGGTGGAGGCTGTCATGAATCCACATCCAAAAAATCTGGTTGTTATGATTTTGCTTCTCTGCCAAAGCCTCTTCAGCGCGCCCATCCTCTGCTTTTCCGATCTTGCCGGCGGTCCCAAAACCGGCAACACCGATGTGTCGCTCGGCCAGACATCCAGCGCTGACGGCGCCGTCGTGACGGTTTGGGGCAAAAACCTCGGCGCGTCGCAGGGAACCTCGAAAATCTTCGTGAACGGAATTGAGGCCCGCGTTTACTCATGGAAAAACGCCACGGGGCCGGCAGATCTTTACACGCGCCACAACATGCAGATGATTGAGTTCCAGGTGAGCGGATCAACGCCGGACAACGGCGCCGGCATCACGGTCGCGGTAAACGGCGTAACCTCGAATGCGCTGCCGTTTGCGATAAGGCCCGCGCATATTTTCTTTGTGAAAACAACGGGAAACGACACGACCGGCGACGGGACCTGGTCAAGACCGTGGAAGACCATGCCCAAGGGCGTCGCCGGCATGGACACGGGCGGCATTGTTTACGTTTGCGACGGCGAGAGCGCCACAACAGAAGACAGTTACGGCGGCGCGGTCAACCTCGACCGGCACGGCTCGGACGCACAGCCGTTTTCCATCATCGCGTATCCCGGGGCGCAGGTGTTTGTCGGCGACAGCTCGCTGCGTTTCGGCTTCGGCCACTGGGAGTCGGGCTACGGCTACACCGACCACTGGAACGTGGCAAAATTCCACATCACGTCGGGCGAGATAAGCATCCCCGTGAGCACCGGGTCAAGGCTCGCGGGCAATTACATCACGGCGCCGACCGCGAGCGCGGCCGAGGGAACGGTGGAGGCCGACGGCGACAACGTTTTCATCCTTGGAAACGAGATCACCAAGGCGGGCAAATACGGCTGCAGCAAGCTGTATCATCCCTTGTATGTGTCAAGCCCGCGCACCGGTTCCGGTCCCCGTTACACCACGCAGCAGAACCGCGAGATCGCCTATAATTACTTCCACGACAACAATGCAATCCGCGGCATCAACATCTACAGCGAGCAGGCATATACCGCGTTCATGACCCACCACAGGGTGCACGACAACTTCATCATGGACCAGGTGAGCGACGCCATGCTCATCGGCTATTACACGGTGGGCGAGAACTGGATCTACAACAACATCATCGTGAAGGCCGGGCTGGGGCCCGACCCGGATCCCGGCGAAAGCAGCGCGTCAACGCATTACGGCGTGCAGATCGACGCGGGCCACGAAGACACGTCGACGGTAATTTACTTTTACAACAACACCATTTACGGGTGCGGATGGTCGGGCACGAGCAACGGCCCCGGCGCAAGCGGCAACGTGTGCATCACCGATCTCAGCCGCTACACCCTGCATTTCAACAACAACATCATCTGCTCGACCGGCGAGCCGTACGTGGCCGGATGGTCGGACAATGATCTGACCGCCGTTGCCGGCGGCAACAATCTCTGGTTCGGCAAGGGCGCGGCCCCGTCGTGGGACGCTGCGCCTGTCAACAGCGACCCGAAATTCGCCGACACCGCAAAGGCGGACATGCATTTGACGCAGGGCTCGCCCGCGCTCAACGCGGGCAGGGACGTGAGTTCCGTTGTCGCCGTGGATTTCGACGGCGTGGCCAGGCCCGTGGGCCCGGCGTTTGACATCGGCGCGTATGAAGGCGCGGTAGGGGCGGCCGTCGTCGCAGGTGTCAAGGCAAAGGGCGGCAGGGTGGTTCAAAAGGCGTTTTTTTCAAATGGATCGCCGGTAAAGTTCGACGGCGGGGGTGACATACGGTTGTTTGACAGATCAGGAAGGCTCATTCGCGTGATCAGTTCAGGCCGGATTTGGGATTTGACGGATGATAATGGGCATGCCATTGCTGCGGGAATGTATTTATTCAAGATGAAAATGGAAAATCTGGCAGTTGCGGGGACCGTGGCCGTGGTGCGTTAAGAAAAATCAGTCAGAAGATCTGAAAGTTTATAAAGTCGAAAGTCAATAATCATTGTCTTTTGATAGGCATGTATAACGGCGCCTGCGTTCCGAGGATTTAAAACACTTGGAGGATTTTAATTTTATGCGCGGCAAAAACGCTATCCGTAATAACACGCTACTGGTTTCATTGGTTATTGTTTTCGCATGTTTTCCTTTATGCACGAACAACAGTTCGGCAAATAGTGAATCACTGACAACTGATCATCATTTGTCAATAGCGAACAATGGCCAAACAGTTTCATTGAAAATGGGGGACACACTAGACATAACACTTGGCGGTGTTGGCCCGGGATATGGGTTACCAGGAGTTATTGGTGACGCAATAATGTTTATTGGCGATTCAACCGTAGGCGATCTTCCTGGTGGCCCGACTTTAAAATATTTCTTCGTTGGAACAAACATTGGGAACTCAAGCATTTCTATAACCGATTCAACTAAAAAATCTACCTTTGCAATAACATGCAAGATTCAATAAGGTCCTTAATAATCTGTTTTGAAGCGGAACGTATCGATGATTTCCAGGTGAACATAAGCGACAAATGCGATCGCGTGAACGTGCGAGGCGGGGGAACGCCCGATTTTAATTACTAAAAATAAAAGGAAAGAATAAACTTCATGTCTCTCTTCTGCCCCGAATGCTTTTCCGAATACCGCGAAGACATCGACACGTGCCCCGACTGCAACGTCAAACTCGTGCCATTCCATGACCTCCCTCCGCATTGCGCCTCATGCGGCGCCACGTTTCCCAAAGGCACGAAGCGCTGCCCGGACTGCAAAAAGGACCTGGTGTCCTATGCGAGCGTTGAGGATTTCCGCCAAGGCAAGTCGAAATATCTTGAAGGAGAGTCCGTTGTCGTGTATGAGACGTCGCACATGCCGGAGCTCGTGCTGATCAAGGGCGCTCTCAAGGCGGCGCGCATACCGTTCCTCGCAAAAGGCGAGGAACTGCAGAGCCTGTTCGGCGCTGGCCTGCTCGGCGGGTTCAACCCGGTGACGGGGACCGTGAAAATAGAAGTGGAAAGAGGGAGGGCCGAGGAGGCGAAAGAGGTGATACAGGATTTGTTCAAAGATAATGAAACTGTCGCTGAAGAATAAAAAGGCGGATTATGAGTTTTCTTTCCATACCGGTTTTCATCATGGCCGGCATCACCCTGTATGTGGGAATCAACAATTTTCTTTTCTGGTTCCGCATGCGGGAAAAGGTGGAACAATTTCTTTTTTCCGGGCTTTGCGCCTCAGTCGCGGTGTATGACGTTTTCAGCGCATTGCTGTACGGCTCGCAACATTTGGAAACAAGCATGTGGTTCCAGCGGGGACAGTATTCGGCCATCGCCTGCACCTCGGTCTGGACGGTATTTTTTGTGTTGAAATCGTTCAGGCAAAAGCTTACGCCTTTCATGGCCGTCCTTCTCGGCATTTATGTGACGTACATCTTCATCGCCTGGATCAATTCGCCGCTGCTTTTGCATCTGAGCCTGGGCGTGCGTACGCCGACAAGTTTCATGGCGGGCCCGCTGGCGGTCACCTATCTGGAGCTCAGGACCGGCCCCATGATCCTGGCCCTTTTCGGATTTGTTTTCTTGGGCATTGTTGTCTCATACGCCTATTTCATGCGAGGCTACCGTCAGTATCGCGACTGGAGATTCCTCCTTGTCCAGGCGAGCCTTACCGTGTTCTTTTTGGCGGTTGTCAACGACATACTGCTGGGCGGGAGGGTCCTGAAATCGATATATCTGGTGGAATATTCGTTTCTCGCGGTCATTTTGGTAATGGATTATTTCATGCAGCGCGATTACGTCTTTCTTTATAATAAGGAAAAGGAGTATGCTCAGGAGCTTGAGCTCAAGGTAAAGGAGCGGACAAGGGATCTTGAGGATTCCCTCGCGCACATCAAAACGCTTTCCGGCCTCATACCCATCTGCGCCTCCTGCAAAAAGGTGAGGGACGACCGGGGCTACTGGCAGCAGGTGGAGGAGTACATCTCCGAGCACACCGAGGCGGGTTTTTCTCACGGCATATGCCCCGACTGCATGAAGAAGATGTACCCGGAGCAATACGAGAAATTCCTGGCACGGCAGAAGCAATCACGGAAGCAGGGAGTAGGCGGGGCGAATCAGGGTCCCGAAAAGAAGTAGTAGTTCAAAATCCGGCGATAGTGATCAGCGGAAACATATAAAAAGCCATTGACATTTTACCCTGATATGTGTATATTATACACATACAACGTGTTCAATACCCACCAAAGGGGATGCAAGCATGATAACAGGTATCGCTGACGCGGGGGCAAACGATAAGGCCGTGGATGAAACCGGGCTTACCAAAAAGCAGAAAATGGTCCTCGACTTCATCGAGTCGCGGTATGTTGAAACCGGAAGGTCGCCCACCTACGGGGAAATCGCGAAGAAATTCAAATGGAGCTCGGCGAATTCCGTCACCAACCATGTCGCCGCCTTGCGTGAAAAGGGCTATATCGCCGAAACAGGGGGCCGCAACCGGCATGTGACGCCCACACGCATCGTGCGCAGCCATCTGCGAAAGTCCACGCGCATTCCACTGCTCGGCAGCATCGCGGCGGGCGCGCCCATAGAGGCCATAGAAAACGTGGAGACTTGGTTCGAGTGGGACGCGCTCGGCGTGTCCAACGAGCGGGGCGACAAGTTCGCGCTGCGCGTGAAGGGGAATTCCATGGTCAACCGCGGCATCCGCGACGGCGACATCGTGGTGGTGCAGCGCCAGGCGTTTGTCACGCGCAACGACGTTGCGGCCGTGCGCGTGGGAAGCGATGTCACGCTCAAATATGTAAAGCAGGAGACAAACAGCATAAAGCTCATGCCCGACAACGACTTCATGGGACCGATCACGGTGCGCCCGCAGGACGATTTCCAGGTTATGGGCAAGGTGGTGCGGTTGTTCAGGGAGGATATATAAAAAAATTGCCACAGAGACACGGAGGGCACAGAAAAGAATAAAAAATCACCGCAGAGACGCGGAGAGCGCGGAGAAGAAAAAAAATCACCACGGAGACACAGAGAACACAGCGAAAAACAAAGGAGGGTTCATGCGTCAAATCAATCCCGACCCGGCACTCGTCGCCTATTGCGGGCTGTTTTGCGGGGCGTGCGGTTCGTATCTTAGGGAACGTTGTCCCGGATGCGCCGGTAACAGCAAGGCGACGTGGTGCCGGATACGGGTTTGCTGCAAGGGAAAAAACATCACGTCATGCGCCGATTGCACGGAATTCCCCGACGCCATGGATTGCAGGAAGTTCAACAATTTCATGTCGAAGGTTTTTGGCATGCTTTTCAAATCGGACCGCGGCGCCTGCATACGGCAGATCAAACAGGTTGGCAGGGAAGGCCATGCGAAGAAGATGGCGGAAATGAAGGCGCAGACGATAAAGAAGAAATAAGTCTGCCATAACCTCTATCCCCCAGCCCCTTTCTTCGAATCAGGGAAAGGGGAGTGAAGGCGTTTTGATGAAATCAACCAAGATACCTGTTGCGTCATCGCCGCGAAGCGGCATTCCGCAATGGTTGCGTTGCGAAGGGACGACGCCTCGCGAGCGTAGGTCGAGCGACCTCGCGCGTCCCTTTGCAGGAAAGGGTGTGCCCCCGGACCACCGCCGCACTCTGGCACATTCTGCAGCCCAGTGATAGTGCGGCGGAAGCCGGGGGCCAGGGGAAACCACGCAGTGGTGTCCCCTCCAGATTATCTCATAGATCAAAAAATAATGCAATTTATCCACCTCCACACCCACTCCGAATACTCTTTCCATGCCGGCGTGCCTAAAGTAAAGGAACTCGTGGCGGCGGCAAAGGCCTGCGGCATGCCGGCCCTGGCGCTCACCGACACAAACCGCATGAGCGGGCTCGTCGATTTCCACCTGCAGTGCATGGAGGCCGGCATGAAGCCCGTTCTCGGCGTTGAGCTCACCGATCCCAAACATTCGCACGAGTATGTTGTCGCACTTGCCAAAAACAAAAACGGGTACGCGGACCTTTGCGAGATCATCACGGAGCGTCAGCTGCATCCGGAGACGTTCGCGTTTGACAAGCTTTTTGCAAAGGAATATTCCGATCTTTTCCTTATTACCGCTTCGCCGCGCGTGCTGCGCGAGCTGGCCGCAACGCCCAATGCGGCCAACCTGTATGCCGAGCTTCTGCATCTCGACCCTGCGTCGCGCGATGCGGCGAAAAAGCTGCGCCTGATTGCGCAGCAGCTCGGCGTTCCTCTCGTGGCCGCGAACAACGTGCATTTTCTGGCAAGGCAGGACTGGGAAACGCACCGCATCCTGAGCGCGATCGGCCATTGCTCAACGCTGTCGCGCCTGCGGCCCGAAGAAACGGTTCCGGACACGGCATATTTTTGCAATGGGGAAGAAATGGCCGAACGGTTCTCCGGCCTGGGCGAGGCGCTTGTCAACGCCGCGAGGATAGCGGGCCAGTGCAGCGCGGACCTCGAACTGGGCAACTGGATCTTCCCGAAAATTTCCGTTCCCGACGGGTTCACGCCGGAACAGTATCTTGAAAAAATCGCGCGTGAAGGGCTTGAACGCCGATACGGCAGCACGCCGTCGTACGGAAAGGCAAAAGAAATTCAGGAAAAGGAATTGGCTGTCATCAACAAGCTGGGCTTTGCTTCTTATTTCCTCATGGTAAAGCAGGTGCGCGACTGGGCGAACGGCCGCTATGCCGGCGGTCTCAGAAGGCCCACCGACTGCACGCTCATGCGCGGCTCTGCCGCAAACAGCATAACGTTTTACAACATCGGCGCAAGTGATTTGGATCCGGTACGATATAACCTGTATTTCGAGCGGTTTCTCAACGAAGACCGGGCAAGCCCTCCCGACGCGGACCTCGATTTCGGCTGGGACGAGCGCGACGCCGCGTTCGACTATTTTGTCAACACCTGGGGGCGCGACCGCGTAGCGGTGCTGGCCACGGTGAACCACATGAGGCGCCGCGCGGCGTTCCGCGAAGTGGCAAAGGTGTTCGGCTACAGCGAAGAACAGGTGACCGGCCTACTCGACCGCTACAGCCTGCCGCAGGAAGACCCGGACATCCAACGCGTGCTCGCGTATGCAAACAAGGTGCGCGGCAAACCGCGCTTTCTGGGCCAGCACCCCGGCGGCATCATCGTCACCAACGATCCAGTGTGGCGCCACGTGGCGTGTGAATATTCCGGCGGCGTCAAGAACCGCGTCATCACGCAGATCGACATGCATTCGGGCATCGACGAGCTCGGCCTCATCAAGTTCGACATCCTGGGCAACGGCAGCCTGTCGGTACTGCGCGACACACTTTGTCAAATAGAAGAACAGGGCCACGACGACCCGCGCGTGTGGAACGCCGATGTTGTGCAGAACGACCCCACGGTGCTTGACATGATAGAAAAAGGGCGCACGCGCGGCATTTTCTACATCGAGTCACCGGCGCAGATGAAGCTCAACCGCCAGGCGCTGGCGCGCAGCTTCGAGGAGATCGGCATCACGTCGAGCGCGGTGCGGCCGGCCGGCGCGCGCTACACCAAGCTGTTCGTGGAGCGCCACCGCAAGATGAAGCAGGGGATTGTCGATTGGAAATTCGTGCACCCGTCGCTTACGTCCATCCTCGACGAGACGCACGACTGCATCGTGTACCAGGAGGACGTGGTGAAGATCTGCCACGACATCGCGGGCATGAGCTATAAGCGCGCCGACCGCGTGCGCAAGATGATGAACAGCCAGCACGACGGCGTTCCCGACGATTACGAGACGGTCGCCATGGAATTCGTTGACGGATGCAAGCACACCAGCGGCCTTACCGGCGAGCAGGCGATCGAGCTGTGGGAGCGGGTGAACTCGTTCACCGGGTTCTCGTTCTGCAAGTCGCACAGCCTGAGCTACGCCATGCTCTCCTTCAAGTGCACGTATCTCAAGGCGCATTATCCGGCGCAGTTCATGGCGTCGGTGATCTCGAACCTGCACGGCTTCTACTCGCAGGACACCTACATCAACGAGGCGCGGCGGCTCGGCATCAAGATAAACCCCATTCACGTCAACACGAGCCGCGTGAAGTGCGTCGGCAAGGGAAGGTTTTTGTCCGTGGGGCTCATGCACGTGAAGGGGGTGTTCTCCCGCACCATCCAGGCCATTGTCGACGAGCGCGACGCACACGGGCCGTACAAGAACCTCGCCGATTTCATCCGCCGGGTCGGCGCGGGCAAAAGCGACATGGAGAAGCTCATCAAGGTGGGGTGCTTCGACGGGTTCAACATGAGCCGGCCCGAGCTTTTGGCGCTCCTTGACGCCGCGTACGGCCGGGTGCGCGAGGCCGACGGCGACCTGTTCGGCGGCCTGCGCTTTACAAACGCGGAGCTTCACCCGGGCCTCAGCGAGTATTGCCTCACGCAGAAATGCATGCACGAGCTCGAGCATCTCGGGTTCATGCTGTCCGGCAACATCCTTGACATTCTCGACCTTCACCCCGAGTCGCGCGGCGCGGTGCTGTGCGGCGACGTCGGCCGGTACGCCGGAAGCTCGATCAAGGTGTTCGGATGGCCCATCACGTCGCGCGTGCACCCGGTGCCGGGCAGGGGAGACATGAAGTTCATCACCATCGAGGACAAATCGGGCTGCGCCGACATCGTCATGTGGCCCGACGTGTACGCGCGGTACGCCGACGTCACAGTGCGGCCCGGCCCGTTCGCCATCAGCGGCTGCGTGAAGGAGCAGTTCGGCGTGTGCGCCGTGTTCGCGAAATCGATACGCAGCGTGGAATGGTCGCCGTCCATCGTGGATTTTGAACTGGCGAGCAAGCGGCTGATGAGGTCGTATAATGAGGAGTTTGTGTATGGGGATGCGGTCAAGGCAGCGTGAATATTCTTTCCAGGAGAGGATAAAGAAGAAATTGGGCGTTTCCCGGCCTGCGGCCGGGTCGGTCTCCCTCCGGGCTCGGCTGTTCGCCTCGTTGCCGGACCGCCCGAGTCGCCTTCGGCGAGGGGTCGGCCGGCAATTCGCTCTTGCTCACCCTCCGGTCCACCTAACGCGCGGGCATATGGAATCCTGCTGCGTTTGTTTTTCCCCCTTATCAAGGGGGATACCGCCGAAGGCGGAGGGGGATACTCCGCAGTGGTTGCGTTGCGAAGGGGCGACGCCTTGCGAGCTTTAATGCGAGCGAATTCGCGCGCCCCTTTGCAGGAGGGGGTGTGTCCCCGGATCACCGCCGCATGGCGGCGGAAGCCGGGGGCCAGGGGGAAACGCGAAGCGGTGCCCCCACCAGATTAATTAATCAAGGGAACAAAAAATATGAATTGGTATATCAGCATATTCTTGCCAGATTTTCCGGCCCAATCCTACGCCGCCTATCATCCTGAAATGAACGGCTTACCCTTTGTCATTGTCCGCCAGCGCGCCGACAGCCACAAAAGCTTGGTGGTGTCGCTGTCGCCCGAGGCGCAAGGCAGAGGGATCTATCACGGGTTCCCGGTGGCGCGGCTGACCGAGCGGTTCAGGGACATCCACGTCGTGCGGGAGGAGCCCGCGCTTGCGGCCGCGGTGACCGACGATCTTGCCACGGTGCTGCCCGCGTTTTCGCCCGACGTGCGCGTGTCGAGCCGCGGCAGCGCGATTGTAAACGTGAGCGGCATGCAGCGTCTACTCAAGGCGCGTTTTTTCACCCTGCCGGATGAAATAAGGAAAACCGTGAAGTCCGCGCTTGCCCTGCGGCAATGCGCCTGCGGCGCTGGCGCTTCGCCGTTCGTTGCCTCCATGGCGGCCAAGGCCGCCGCGCCCGACGGCATTACCGTGTGCGAAAGGGGAAGCGAGGCCGCCATGCTCGGCCCGGTCGCTGCATCCGCCCTGCCCGGCTTTTCCGATTCGGTAAAACAGCGGCTCTCCGATTACAACATCCGCACGGTGGCCGACATCCAGCGGTTGTCCGAAGCGTTCCTCAAGAGCAGGTTCGGCGAGGAGGGCTGCCGGCTGCACGCCATGGCGCAGGGCGTACTTCTGGAGGCTCGACCCGCGTCAGGTCTTGACGACATAGAATCGGGCCGCACGCTCGTGCGCGACGAGAACGACGCCGGAGCGCTCAAGAGCCACATCCGCTACATCGTCGATAAGCTGGTGTTCAAGCTGCGCGTTGCCCGAGTTCAAGCAGGCAGCGTTGCGTTCAGCGTCCGCTACTCCGACAATAAGACGACGCAGCGTTCCATGCGGCTTTTGTCTCCCACTGCCGACTTCACCCTGCTGTACAACTGCTGCTGTCTGCTGTTTTCGCAGGCGTATTCCCGCAGGATCGCGGTGCGCAAACTCAGGGTAACGGCACAGCCGTTTCTCGAGCGCGAAAGCCAGCTCGACCTGTTCGACAGCGCGGTGCAGGTAAAGCAGGAGAACATGGGCAGGAGCATAGGCGAGATCAGGATGCGGATGGGGTTTGAGGTGGTGAGAAATGGAAATGTATTAATCAATGAGTCTGGGCGTCCCGCCGAAGCGGCGGCGGCCCTCCTTCCGGTCTCGGCTTCGCCTCGGGCTGCCACGGCCCCGATGGCGGAGGACCGCCGGGGTCCGGGCAGCACCGCGCTCCAGCGCGGCCTCCAGTCCGGCCTGGCGCGGCGTTGCAGTTCCATTTGGTAAAGGCCGTCCGTGGCGCCGATCGAGCGGATGCTGCCAGCAAACAAAGAACCTTTAATGATTCCCCCTTTTTAAGGGAAAAACCGCCAGATTATATTTTAAAATTATGTCAAATCAATCTCTCGACTTCTCCGGCCAGCAAAACCAAACGTCGCCGGCATGGAAACCGTTTGAAATTCCGCCCGACATCACGGCGCAGGGGTTTTACATCGGCACCTCCGGCTATTATTTCGACGACTGGGTGGGAATCTTCAATCCTCCAAAGCCCAAGCGTTCGCGAAAAACAGAGGACATCGCCCCTGCCGGCGATTTCGACCGCTTGAGGTTTTACCAGAAGTATTTCCGCTTTGTCGAGATAAATTCAAGCTTTTACATGGAACCGGCGCAGCAGACCTACATCGATATCGAGCGCCGCAGCCTTGTTAATTCCATGTATGGGGTAAAGGCGCACCAGAGCGTGTCGCACACCAAGGAATGGGACGCGCAGAAGTCAAGGCAAATGATGGAACGCCACATCGAGGCGGTCGGGCCGCTGGTTGAAACCGGCAGGTTCTACAGCTTTCTCATCCAGCTCGAAGACCACAACCAGCACAGCCTCAAAAAGCTCGACTACCTGCTTGCGGTCTGCGAACCGGCATTGTGCAGGAAAATAGACGTACACATCGAATTCAGGCACCGCACCTGGCACAGGGAGGCGGTGCTGCAAAAGCTCAAGGATTTCGGCATCGGCATCTGCAACACCGATCTTCCGCCTTTTCCGCACATTTTTCCCCTCAAGGCATACGCCACGACTCCTAAAGGGTATTTGCGCTATTCGGGCAGGAACATTGACAATTGGTATCCCAAGGCAAAAGCCACCACCGCGAAGGAGCGCATCGCACAGCGCAACAGCCGCTACGATTACCGCTACAGCGACGACGAGATACGAAAAAACGTAGCGGACCAACTCAAGCTCGGGCAGAAAACGAACATTGTGGCCGTGGCGTACAACAACCACTACAAGGGCGGGGCCGTGGTGAATGCGATTACGAATATAAAAATGCTGAAAGAGAAGCTTGGCGTGAAATAAAAATAGATTTTTGATTTTGATGGGGGAAGTCTCCCCCTGGCCCCCGGCTTCCGCCGCATCCCATATGTCAAGACAAACACTGCGACGGGATGCGGCGGCGATCCGGGGGCGCACCACCTCTTTGGCGCCGATACTCCCATGGTTTGCAAACGTTGTTAGTGGCTGGCGATGCTGCGGTGGCAGCGCGTGCTGTACACGGTGGAAGAAGACAAGAAAGATATTGATAATTTACGAATAGTCATTGACCATCCCGGCGCCCTGTTGGTAGTTTTATCATGAGGCTGGAAAAAGGAGTCCTGTGCGGATTATCGCGTCATTCATATTGCTCATCCTTATAACTTCAATAGACATTTCCTTCGCCGGATACGGCGACAAAACCAACGGTCTTCCAAACTGGCAGGAGCGCGCCATACTCGTGCTCACCAACGCCTGCAGGATGGCCCCCACCCAATACCGTGACGCCTATGTCGGCGCATATTCTATTCTTCTCCCTGAAAATTATCCCGCAGTCAAGCCGGTATATTGGAACATGGCCTTGAACGAGTCGGCCCGGTTTCACGCCATAGAAATGGCCGATACCTGCGGCATGACCCACAATTCCTGCAACGGCGAATCTTTTTTAACCCGCATCCAGAAATATTACACCAAAAGTTCCACGGTCGGCGAGGACATCGCAACGGGAAACGCAACGCCGCAGGCCACCATGCAGCAATGGCTCATGGACGCAACAAACAATGTGCCCGCGGTCGACAATTCCACCTGCGGCACGTCGCGCTGCGACGGTCACCGGTGGAACATAATGAACAATGGTTACCGGGAAATGGGAACAGGCTACGACTCGGGCGCGATGCAATACAAATATTTCTGGTGCCAGGATTTCGGCGGGGGAAAACCCGAGTTCGACAATCCAATAATTTCCGGCGTGCATCTGTTTCTCGAAACAGGAAAAACAACATTTATGGCAAACTTTTTTGATTCACTTGGCAAGCCGCAGGACGCTGCGGTCTACATTGACAATCAGAAAACCGCATTGACGCTGCTCATGGGAGCGGATTCCGCCGGGACCTACGGCGTGGCATTGATAAAAGGCGCTGACTGCAGATATTATTATTTTTCCTTCACTGATTCGAGGGGCACGGTGTGGCGGTATCCTGAGACCGGATATCTGGTGACGCGGGGAGAGGGGACATGTACAAGAGATTTTATTCCGCCGGAGAGCCTGAGCGTGAATAACTCCATTTTTAAAGGTATGTCAGGATATTCCGGAGCAAGGGTTACGATAAAGAAAAACGTTTTGACGGCATTTTTGATGGGTCATGAATCGAAAATTCTCCATAGTTCAATCTTTGATGTGCGGGGCAGGAAGCTGGGTGATATCATTTGGAAAATGGATGACGGTAAATCAACGTATCAAGCAAACATTGGCCAGATACTTCCCGGTGGAGTCTATTTTGTAAATAGCTCTTTTTCTGACGGAATATCCATTTCACAAAGGCTCGAAGTGATTGGAAAAGAGTAGCAGTGTGGTCTGCAAGCATTTGAAATGTCAAATAATTTTTATCAGTATAATTGCCATTTTTCAATATATTTCCGCCGCTGATTCTTCATGGTATCTTCCGATAAAACTTCACGACCGCCAGTCCCTTGAAAACGTCAAACTGACGCAGATCGGCCCGTTCGGGCTGGTGAGAAAGGCCCGGCCCGGCGTGCCGTCGCATTTACACACCGGAATAGACTTTAGGCGGCCTTCAGACAATTACGACGACGAACCAGAATACCCGGCCAGCCGCGGCGTGGTGATCAGCCTCAGGAGCGACGGTCCGTTCGCCCAGATCATCGTCGAGCATCGGTTGAACGACAGCGTGAAAGTATGGACCGTGTATGAACACATTGCCGGAATTATGGCAACTTTAGGAGATACTGTTTCGCCGGATAAGCCCATGGGTCGATTCATGACAAAGAAGGAACTGGACAAATACGGCTGGCAGTTTGATCATCTGCATTTTGAGGTGATGAAGAAGTCTCCGGTGGTTTTGAAGCCTGAACGACGGAATCCGTTCAGGAGGTTTAATACCTATGCGCTGACGTGCTATACGAAGAAGGAATTGGATAAAGTGTATTATGATCCACGGGAATTTTTAAAAAGTATCTGGCGCAGGGCTTCCTTATCAGATGATGACAAGATGAAGTGAAAATCTTCCTTTATTGAATTCCATCAAGATACCGGCCTTTCAAGCAGCAATATATTTTTACTACCAATGTAATGTCTCTCGCCCCTCAAACGTTATAATTTGCAGCAACCTTCAGGAGCCCCGGAATGATCATCCATCTTTCCAAAGACGCCACGCCGCAGGACGTTCAGGAAGTCGTCAACCGAATCCACGCCGCCGGGCTCAAGCACGAAAACCTGCACCCGACCACTCGCACCACGCTCATCGGAGTCCTCGGCGACACGAGCGGAATCGAGGAAAGTTATTTCCTCGAATTGAGCGGCGTGGAAAAGGTGATACGCATATCGCGGCCGTACAAGCTCGTGTCGCGCGAATTTTCGAGCGAATCTAAAATTATTTCCGTTGGCGACGTAAAAGTCGGCGGCGATAAACCGGTGCTCATGGCCGGACCGTGCGCGCTGGAAAATGAGCAGCAGGTCGAGACGATTGCGAAGTACATTGCTGACCAAAAAATTCCGATCATGCGCGGTGGCGCGTACAAGCCGCGCACGTCTCCGTACGCCTTTCAGGGAATGGGCGTGGGGGGGCTCAAGCTGCTTGCGCAGATGCGGAAAAAATACGGGCTTAAGATCGTGACCGAGGCGACCGGCCTGCACCGCCACCTGCGGCCCGACGGCAGCAGGGAAGAAAAGAACGTGCTTGAGAACGTGATAGAATACGCGGACATCATACAGGTGGGCGCGCGCAACATGAAGGCGTACGGCTTTTTGCAGGAGCTCGCGATATTGACAAAAGACAACAAGAAGCCCATCCTGCTCAAGCGCGGCGAATCGTCCACGCTCAAGGACTTCCTTCTCGCCGCCGAGTATCTCGTGGCCAATGGTAACCCGAACGTGATCATGTGCCTGCGCGGCATCCGGACGTTTGAAGAGGAGAAATTCCAGCGCTACACCGCGGACATCGGCGCGATACCGGTGCTCAAGAAGGAATCGAACCTGCCGGTCATGTTCGATCCGTCGCACGCAACCGGCTTCAAGGCAAATGTCTACGCGCTGAGCATGGCGGCAATTGCGGCCGGCGCGGACGGGCTCATCATCGAGACACATAATGATCCGGCCCATGCCCTATGCGACGGCGAACAGTGCGTGACCAAGGAACAGCTGGAAAAAATAAAAGAGGACGCGGAAAAGATAAGAGGAGCGCTTTCTTGAGTATCGTCGCTGAATTCGCCCGCCAGCTGCATGAATCGTTTCCGTGCGAAAAAGGCATGGAGCTCACGCCGCTTGACTATCCTTCAAAAGGCGGGAGCCTCGCGGACATCAGGGTGGCGCTGTTTGACGTGTACGGCACGCTGGTCAATTACTGGAAAAGGGTCTTCGCAACCGAGGCAGGCAGGCAGCATGCCGTGCTCGCCGCATTTGACAAGGTGATAGACCGTTTCGGGATCAAAAAATATCTTGTCGAGATGAACCCGGACGAACCGCCGGAAAAGACGCTGAGCGACCTGTACCACGGACTCATCTCGCTCAAGCACGGCCTTGCCGCGGAAAAGAACATCGAGTTTCCTGAAGTCAGGATCGAGGATATTTGGGAGGCCATTCTCCTCATGCTCGAGCGCCACGGCTATGATCCGTCGGGCCTGGCGCTCGGCAAAGGGTCTGATTTTCTACGGTGCATGGCCTACTGCTATAATTTCTTCGCGTTCAACCGCGGGTTGTATCCCGGGGTCGCGGACGCGCTGCAGCGGCTGAAGGAAGAGAACATCCTTCTTGGCATCTTGTCAAACGCACAGTTTTACACGCCCATTGATCTTTCGCTTTTTCTTCGTGATCAGAGCAACGGCGATATCGACGACTATTCGCGGCTGTTTGAACATGATTTTGTCTTTTTCTCATTCGAGTATGGTGTTTCAAAGCCCAACAGCCTGCTTTTTCGAAAACTGTTCGACGCCCTGTACCAACATCAGATCCTGCCGTCCCAGGCGCTGCTGGTAGGCAATGATTTGGTGTCTGATATCAAGCCGGCGCAGGAGGCGGGCATGAAAACCGCGTTTTTCACCGGAGACAACAGGTGCGTGTTTACGCACGGGAGCGATTGGACAATTATCCCTGATATTTCGTTTACTTCATGGAACGATGTGAGCCGTCGGGTCACGTTTTATTCAAAAGCCGAAAACGGGGCAACGAAAGGACTGGCATAATGGCAAAGGCACGGATGGCGGTTGCGGCATTGTGGTGCATGGCTGTTGCGGCGGCCGGCGGACAGCCGGAGATATTCTCCTTTACCGATTCCCTCGGCGCGATTGACGCGCTTCCGGCAGCGCTGCTGCGGGGCGCGCAGGAGGCCTATACGGTCAACATGAAAGGCCTTGACGCGCTTGAACGGGACAATCTCGACAGCGCCGCCCTGTGTTTCTCCAAGGCAATGTCGCTGCTCCCCAACTACACCGACGCGCGGAACAACATGGGCGTGGTTCATTTCAGAAGGGGCAACATCACCCAGGCGGGCATGCTGTGGAAGGCGATCACCGAAAGCGATCCGACGTATTCGATAGCCTATTACAACCTCGGCGTCATTGAGTTCCATAAAAAGAACTACCAGGCCTGTTGTCTGGAGATGCAGAAGGCGGTTTCGCTCAACAAAAAATTCGTCGAGGCTTTTCTCATGCTCGGCCGGGCCGAGCTCATGCTTGACAAACCCAAGGACGCGCTGGAGCATTTCAAGGCAGCGAACCGCGCCGCACCCGAGAGGTCCGAGACGTGGCAGTTTCTATCGTACGCCTATGTTCACGCGGGCGACACGGCGGCGGCGCTTTCATTTCTCACCAAGCACCAGGACAACGCGGCCGCGCTCAAGATGCTGGGCGAAATAGAGGCGTCACGCAAGAATTACAAAGCGGCTTCCGGTTATTTTTCAGATGCTGTTTCCAAGGGCGGGAACGCGGACCAGCTCCTTGACCTTGCCTCGTCGCAGATTGACGGCGGCAACTGCAAGGAGGCGCTCGCCACGCTTAAGCTGTACGCCTCAAAGGTGTCGGTCCAAGCGGCCGATGCGTACCTGTTTTCGGGGATCGCGGCAAAAGACTGCGGCGACATCACCGGCGCAAAGGCCTATTTCGAAAAGGGGATCGCCCAGTATCCGAACGACGCGATTTTACGCTATAACCTCGGCCAGATCTATTTCCACCTGAAGCAGTTCGACCAGGCGGAAGCGATGTGGAACGCGGTGAGCGATTCACTCAACGACCCGTCGCTGTATTACTTGCGCGCCCTCAACGCGCGGCGCAGGGGCAACCTCGACCTTGCCGAGACATACGTGCGCAACGCGCTGCGGCGCGACGAGCGCGCCGAATACCTTGATCTGCTCGGCATTATCCTTTACACAAAGGGGAAGAAGGACGAGGCTGCCGAGAGCTTCAAGAAGGCGCTCAGGCTTGATCCCGAACTGCGGTCGGCGCAGCTCAACCTCGCGCTCATCACCCAGAGCAAGGACGAGCTCGAAAAGGCGGCGATCGAAACCGAGAAAAAACGCGCCGAGTGCCGCAGCAAATGCCAGGACATCTCGCTCGAGCTTGCGATCCTGTATTATCATCAGGGACTGCTCGACAAGGCCGCCAACCTGCTCGAAACCTTGCCCGACGGCGAGAAGAGCGAGCGCATCTTCCGTCATCTCGCCCTGTTTTACCGGGACCTTCATGAATGGGACAAGGCGATAAAAACGCTTGAAAAGGCGAAAACGTTTTTCGTACTCGACGCGCAGACCGAATACGAACTCGCCGAGGATTATCTTTTTTCAGGCAACAACCAGAAAGCGATTGAGGCGCTTACCAACCTTATTGCAAAATGGGACCAGAACCCCTGGCGCATCTTTTACCAATTGGGCTATGCATACATGGAATTAAAGGAATTCGAGAAGGCAAAAAATTACCTGCAGCAAAGCTTAAAGAAGAAACCGGACAACCTTGCCGCACAGGGACTTATGGCTTACATTCTTAATGCCGAAGGCGACGTAGCGCAGGCAAGGAGTTTATGGGAGAAAACCTTAAAAGAAGACCCGAATAATTTTACCTTGATGATCAACATGGGCCTTTCTTTGGAAAAAGACGGGAAGTATGACGAAGCGCTTCAATATTATCAGAAGGCACAGATGCTTAAAACCGGCGATAATGCGCTGCAGATCAATATTGGCAACGTGTACAGCGGCATGGAGAAAAACCACGAAGCGTCACAGGCGTATGCCATTGCGTTGAATTCGTCCAAGCGCAACCTGGCCGCGTACGATCTTTTTCTTCTTGCGCAGAAGACGGCGAGCGAGACACAGATGCAGGAAATGCTGGCCATCCTTAATAACGAATTCTCAGGCTCGGATTACACAAAACGCGCCCAGGCAGAGATGCTGTTATGGAAAAAGGACACGGTGCAGGCGCTTGCCAAATTGGAGGCGCTGCCGTCGAAAGATCCGGGCGACTGGATCACGCTCGCCAAGGTGTACACCGCCAGAAAAAACTTCGCAAAGGCGTCGCAATGCCTTGACAAGCTGCCGCAGGACCCGTACTGGGAAAAGGCGCGCACCGGCGTCAAGGCGCAGATGGATTTCTTTTCCGGCAATTACGCGGGCGCGCTCCTGGGCTGGAAAAGCCTCGGCGATTCGGGCTTCCCCGTGCAGTACAACATGGCGGTCGCGGCGTTCAACGCAAAGGAATACAACGAGGCAATTGTCATAGGGGAAAAAATCGTGGCAAAGGCGCGCGGCGACGACCGGGCCGACGTGTGCAGGCTCGTGGGCAACGCTGCCATGGGCCTCAAGCAGTGGAAAAAGGCACTGCAGTGGTACCAGCAGCTTGAAGACGTCAAGCGGGGAGATCCTCTTGTCGAATACAACCTTGCCGTCATCAGCTACAATCTCGGCAGCATGGAGGAATCGTGGACGTATTACCAGAAGGCGCGGCAACTCGACCCGAAACTCGAGAACAAGGACATCGAAAAGCGGTACCAGAGCATCCATCCGGAAAGCGGCGCCGCCGCGCAGGTGATGGATTCAACAGACCTCTGGTACAACGCCGCGATAACGCTGCAGGACAGCGGAAAGGACACCGCCGCAGAGGCCGCGTATAAAAAAATTCTAGATAAGAATCCGGCGTATTATCATGCCTGGAACAACCTGGGCGCGATCTATTCGGGAAGGGGGGAGCTGCAGCAGGCCGTGGATTGTTACCTCAAGTCAATCGAGAAGCAGCACGACATTCCCGAGGCGTACGCCAACCTGGTGAATGTCTACGTGGCAATGGAGAATTTCAAGGAAGCGCAAAGGTGGATCGTCAAGGGCAGGGGCCACAATCCCGACAGCCAGATCCTCAAGGATCTTGAGGTGAAGGTGAAGGAGTTGGCGAAAAAGAAAAAATAGACAAATAAATAGTTGTGCCTTTTGACCGGGGAGGTCTCCCCCTGGGGTGCTCCCCGCGAAGCGGGGGAAGGCCCAGATTCAATGTAAAAACATCTAGAAAGAATAGTTAACATGAAATCAACCGACAACCGTTACCGTCCCCCCAGAATCCGCTATGCGCTTGACAATTGGACCAGAAAGAAAATCCGAACCGACAAGAACGCCCAGCTCGGCAAGCAGGCCTTCGGCTTCGGTAAAAAGAAAAAGGGGAAATCATAGGCCGGTGGTTGTTTCAATTATTTTTCCTCTACTGGAAATCCCGTCCTGTCCTGATATAAATTTTTACCTGATACTGCCTCATTGAACCCTGTGCCCTGGGGATTGGAGGAGGGGACAATGGACTTCATGGATTCCGTTCTCATCATCGGCGGCGGCGGCCGGGAGCACGCGATGTTGAAGGCGCTGCTTCGGTCTGACCGTCCGCTGTTCATCCACGCCTATCCGGGCAACCCCGGCATGGAAAACGACGGCTGCACCATCGTCGACCAGAAGATCGGCAACTGGGGCGATCTTGCCGAGTGGGTTGACAAGAATGGAATTGACCTCACCGTGGTCGGGCCCGAGGCACCCCTCGTTGAAGGCATCGTGGATGTGTTCAGGAAAAAAGGCCGCGCGATATTCGGCCCCACCAAGAAGGCCGCGCAGATCGAAGGAAACAAGTCGTTCGCCAAGAAGTTCATGAAAAAATATGATATTCCCACGGCCGCATTCTCGGTGTTCACCAATAAGCATGACGCCGCCGCATACGTCAAAAAGCAGGGCGCGCCCATCGTGATAAAGGCGAGCGGCCTTGCCGCGGGCAAGGGCGCCATCGTGTGCGAGACCCTCAAGGAGGCAAACGACGCCCTTGCCTCCATGTTCGACGACAAGGCATTCGGCGAGGCGGGCGAGACCGTGGTGGTCGAGGAGAAAATGACCGGCGAAGAGGCCTCGGTGTTCGTCTTGTCAGACGGGAAAACGTACAAAATCCTGCCCGTGTCGCAGGACCACAAGCGCATCGGCGACAACGACACGGGTCCCAACACCGGCGGCATGGGCGCCTACGCGCCGTGCCCGCTGGTCGACAAAAAGATGCTCGCCCGGATCGAGGAAGAGATCGTCGCGCCCACGCTCGACGGCATGAAAAAAGAGGGCGCGCCGTACCAGGGCCTGCTGTACGTGGGCATCATGGCGACCCTGGACGGCCCCAAGGTCGTGGAGTACAACTGCCGCTTCGGCGACCCGGAAACGCAGGCGGTGCTGCCTCTTGTCAATTGCGACTGGTTCGAGGTGTTCTACGCGTGCGCGACCGGCAGCCTCGCGTCGGTTGAGTTGGCGGTGAGGCCCGAATACTGCGTGTCGGTGGTACTGGCGTCAAAGGGCTATCCCGGCAAGTACGAGAAAGGGAAAGTGATCGAAGGCATCGAAAAGGCCGAAAACCATAAGAGCAACGTTGACGTGTACCACGCCGGCACCGCTCTTAACAAAGAGGGAAAGTTTGAAACCAACGGCGGCCGTGTGCTCTCGGTGAGCGCGTGGGCCGAAAGCTTTTCGGATGCGATCGCGGAAGCGTACGAGGCGGTGGGAAAAATCAATTTCGAGGGAAAGACCTTCCGGAAGGACATCGCGGCAAAAGGAATGGCGAGGCTGAAGAATAAGGCGATGCAAGCGGTGGCTGCCAGATAAAGGGCGACAAAGACGCAAAGAAACAAGGTGACAAGGTGAAAAAGCTTTCAATCAGGCGTCGTTTATTGTTTTTGACTTTGTAGCCGTGTATCTCTGTCGCATTGCATCTTTTTAAGGAGTTTCCATGGCCGGGATAAAAGTCGCAATCGTCATGGGGTCGAAATCGGATAAGGAGCATGCCGAAAAGGCCGAGGCGGTTCTCAAGGAATTCGGCATCGACTTTGAGACCTTTGTCATTTCAGCGCACCGCAACCCGAACAAGATAAAGAAATTCGCGAAAAGCGCGGAGGAAAACGGGTTTGGGGTGATCATCGCCATGGCCGGCCTTGCCGCGCACCTGCCGGGTGTTGTGGCGAGCCTCACGGTCTTGCCCGTCATCGGCGTGCCCATCGACGCGGGCCCGCTCCATGGAGAAGACGCGCTGTTCTCGATCGTGCAGATGCCGCCGGGAATCCCGGTGGCGTCGGTGGGCATCGGCAACGCAAAGAACGCCGCGCTTCTTGCCGCGCAGGTGCTGTCGGTCCACAACATGAAGCTCCGCGATAAAATGAAGGAATACCGGAAGCAGTTCGGGGACGATCTTGACTGAGCGGATACCTCTTGATGCGCTTCTGTCCGGTGCCGATGCCGGAACAAGGATGACGGCGCTCGCAAACCGCGTGATGAATGGCGCGGTTTTTATTTATCCTACAGAGACAATCTACGGCATTGGCGGCCGTGCGGACAGCAAGGAAGTTGAGAATCGCATCAGGTCAATCAAAGAACGGCAGAAAGTCTCGCCATTAATTTTGATAGCGGATGACATCAAGCAATTCAAATCCTTTCATCTCAATTTTCCCCCGAACGCAAAACTCCTTGCCGATAAATTCTGGCCGGGCAATATCACACTCGTTCTCCCTGCAAAAAACAGACCGGATGGGATAGGAGTCAGGATCTCGGATTATCCTTTCATCACCACGCTGTACACCCACATAGATGTGCCGATATTCTCCACGAGCGTGAATCTCAGCGATCAGCCGTACGTAAATGATCCGGATACTATTTACAAGTTGTTTGACGGGAAGATTGATTTCATGGTTGACGCAGGGAAATTGCCGGAGTCAAAGCCGTCAAGTGTAGTCAAAGTCAATGAAGATGGTGAAGTTGAAATAGTGAGGGAAGGAGTAATTCCTAAGGAAAAAATATTCCGGATTGTTAAAGACGAATAATAAAACTGCATGGAATCCCGGTTTCGCGGGAACGACAGGCAAGGCATGGTATATTACGCTTTAACGATTGACTTCCAACTTTCAACGCTCAACCTTCAACCCTCAAAACATGCGCCGGCTTCACCCCGGGCTCCAGCCTCACGTAATTCCAATACCCATGCCACAGATATTGCTCGTCATTGAGCAGGTCCTTCACCGTATAAGCCGAATAATTGACATTCCCCAGCATTGACTCCGGAACGCCGACGGTTCCTTCATGGGTGTTGTGCGGATCAAGATTGACAACAACGATGATGCGGTTGTTCTTTTCCGGACAGATTTTTGCATAGGCGATGATATATGGACAGGTGGATTCCAGCACGGAAAAATTCACTGATGACTGTAGCGCGGGATTTTCTTTTCTTACGGTGTTGATCCTTGAAATGACATTCTTGATGTTTCCCGGCGCGTCCAAGTCGCGCACTTTGATTTGATATTTCTCGGAGTCAATGTATTCCTCGCTGCCGGGTTTTAAAGCCTTGTTTTCGCAGAACTCAAACCCGCTGTAGATGCCGTAGGACGGCGACATGGTTGCGGCGAGCACGAGCCGGATAACGAACGCGGGCCTGCCGCCGTCCTGCAGGAAAGCATGCAGGATGTCGGGCGTATTGGCAAAGAAATTCGGCCTTAAATAATTGCGGACATCGGTGCAGAACAGCTCGCGGCCGTAGGATTCCAATTCTTCCTTGGAATTCCTCCATGTAAAGTATGTGTACGATTGCGTGAATCCGATTTTCGCAAGCCTTGCCATGCGCTTGGGCCGCGTGAACGCCTCGGCGAGGAACAGCACGTCCGGGTAGTCCTTGTGGATGGTGAAGATAAGCCATTCCCAGAAGCTTGCGGGCTTGGTGTGCGGATTGTCAACCCGGAAAATCTTCACCCCTCGTTTGATCCAGAACTGCACAACGCCGAACAGCTCCCAATAAAGTCCGTCGCGGTTCTTGGTGTCAAAATCGATGGGGTAGATGTCCTTGTATTTTTTCGGCGGATTCTCGGCATATTTAATGGTGCCGTCCGGCCGCTGCCAGAACCATTCGGGATGCTCCTTTGCCCACGGGTGATCGGGCGAGCATTGGATGGCGAAGTCTAGCGCGAGCTCAATCCCCAGGCGTTTTGCTGCAGCGAGATAATGGTCGAAATCGGCGAGCGTGCCCAATTCGGGATTGATCGCGGTGTGGCCGCCCGCACTGCTGCCGATTGCCCAGCAGCTTCCCGGATCATTCGGCTTTGCATCACCCGTGTTGTTGGGTCCTCTCCGGAACGCCTTGCCGATAGGGTGGATCGGCGTCAGGTACAGAACGTCGAATCCAAGGGATGCAATGTAGGGGAGACGTTTCTCCGCCTCCTTGAATGTTGCGCTTCTGTTTGGATCGGTTCCCTGGGACCGCACGAAAATTTCATACCATGAACCGAACCGGGCCTTGTCGCGGTCGACCCACAGAGGCATTTGCAAATGGTACAGCACGGCGTCCCGGCGCGGGTCGCTGCGCAGCATGAGGTCAGCGAGTTTTTCGTCAAGCGCTGCGGCGACTTTCTCGGATACTTCGCCATTGTCTTTGATGAGGTTGCAGGACTTCCGCAGCGTGCCGGCATCGGCAGCCCCTGATTTTAGTGTGCCAAGAACATGCTCGATGATCCGCGCTCCCTCGAGCAGCTCGCTGGAAACGTCATCCATGGCCTCGGCTTTTTTCTTCAACCCGTCGCGCCATGACCCGAACACATCGGTCCATGCGCAGATGGTAAACACCCAGTCGCCAATGCTGTCGCAGGTGATTGTCCCCAGCCACCGGTCATTCACCTCTTCGGAAAGGGGGGACTCGCGCCATTCCGTATCGTCAAGCATTGGCGCTTCGCGGCAATAGGTTTTGGAAACCGGCTGCATCCTCTTTACCGGTTTATACAGGACGGCGGCGCGCAGTTTATCATGGCCGTCCTTGAAAATGTCGGCGGAGACACCGATCGCTTCGTTGACAACCGCCTTTGCGGCAAAACGCCCGTTGTCAACCGCCGGGCTCACTCCTTCGATGATGATGCGGCACTGGTCAATGGCCATGGATGGTTTTACCTCACGAGTGTTCTTTGATGACTTCGGCATACATGTCTTTTGTCTTTTTCGCAATTGAGGCCCAGGAAAATATCTTCTCCACACGGAGCCTTCCAGCTTTCCCCATTTTTTTCGCGAGCTTGCGGTCGCGCAGGAGCCTGTTGATGGCGTCAGCGAGCGCCTTCGGGTCGGCAGGCGGCACGAGGAGCCCTGTTTCGTCCGGCACCACCACTTCCTGGATGCCGCCCACGGCGCTTGCCACCACGGGTGTTTCGCAGGCCATGGCCTCGAGGTTGATGATGCCAAACGGCTCGTACACCGAAGGACATACGAAGAGGCAGGCGTTGGTGTAGAGCTCCATGGCCTGGTCCTCGCGCAGCATGGTGTTGATCCATGTCACGCGTTTCTGCCTGGCGACTTTTGCGGCGATTTCCTTCTCAACCTCTGGCGTGTCGGGCGCCGAGGTGCAGCACACGAGGCGCACGCCGGGATCGACGTATTCCATTGCGTCAAGAAGGTGCATCATGCCTTTCTGGCGGCTCGTGCGCCCGAGGAACAGGATATAGTCCCCGGCGATTTCGTAGGCGCGCAGCGTGTCCGTGCCCGTTGCGGGTCGCCATGTGTCAAGGTCGATGCCGTTGTGGATCACCGCGATGTTCTTTTCGTCAACGTTGAAATGCTCGAGGATCTCGCGCCGCGCGTGTTTCGACACGGCGACGATGCGGTTGGCATTTTCGAGCGCGACCTTCTCGACCCAGGTGGTGAGATGGTAGGATCTGCCGAGCTGCTCCTCCTTCCACGGACGCAGCGGCTCCAGGCTGTGCACCGTTGCAACGTAGGGAACGTTGTACAGCACCTTTGCCATGAAGCCAGCCAGCGCGCCGTACCACGTGTGTGAATGCACGATGTCAGCGTCGATGGGGTCACGTACCATGGAAAGGTTGGTTGAAAACGTGCCGAGCGCGCTGTTGAACAGCGGATTGTCGCCCTCCCACATGCGGGGCCACGCCTGATAACCCTTCACCCTGAGCCTGCCGTTTTCTGCGGCCTGGTCGCCCACGCAGCGCACTTCCACGTCAATGTACTTGGCCACGGACGCGGCGAGGTTCTTGATGTGTACGCCGGCCCCGCCGTAAACGTAGGGAGGATATTCTCTTGTAAAGTAAACGACCTTCACGATGCGCCTTTACTTTCCCGCCTTGCGCGGAAAGATGCTTTCTCCCGGTCCAACGGGTTTTTTAAAGCATTCTTCACCCGCCTCGGGATGGATGATGCAGTTGCGGCCGATGGTTGCCTTTGCCGGTATGCGCACTTCCATGCCCACGACCGTTGCGCCGCAGGTGAGCGACCGCGGCATTTCCTTGCACGGCGACGTTTTTCCGTCACCGACCACCGACGCCGCTCCGAACACGGCGCGTTTGTCTGAGATTACTTTGTCAAGGACCGCGCCTTCCTTGACGATCACATCGTCCCAAAGAACGGAGTTGGAAACCACCGCGCCCTTCTCGACCTTGACGCCGGGAGAAAGCACGCTGTTGCGCACGGTGCCGGCGATCTCGCAGCCTTCGGATACGAGCGAGTTTTTTACCGACGCCTGCGGCAGGCAGCGCGTGGGCGCGGGAAGCTTGAGCAGGGTGTTGGAGCGGATCTTCCATTCGTTCAGATTGACTTTCGGCGAAGGGCCCAGAAGGTTCTGGTGAAACTCGTAGTATTCGTCAAGCGTGCGGGTGTAATACCATTCACCGTTGAAGGTGTATCCGTAGGCGGAGCGCCGCGGGATGAGACGCCTGATTATCTCGTGGAATTGAACCGTGCTCACTTCGTCTTTCCCCGAAGCGGCGCGCAGCAGTTCGTCAACAAGCACCTGGCGCTTGAACAGATACACGCCGATGGAAGCAAGGTTGGTGCGCGGATACTCCGGTTTTTCCGTGAAATTCACGATCTGCCCGACTGAATTGAGCTCGCCGATCCCGAAGCGTGAGGGCTGCTCGCTGACGGGTTTGAACGCCATGGAAACGTCCGCTGCGCGCTCCTTGTGGAAGCTGAGAAACGTGGTGTAGTCCATGTTGCAAACGTGGTCGCCGGACACGATGAGCACGTCCTCGGGCTGGTTTTTCTCTATGAAATCGATGTTCTGGTACAGCGCATCGGCAGGACCGCGGTAGAATTCGCCGCGATCGGGGCCGATGTAGGGGGAAAGGAACCGCACCGCCCTGTCGGTGCCCACAAGGTCCCACGCCATGCCGATGCCCACGTGGTTGACAAGCGAGGCGGGCCGGTACTGGGCGAGGATGCCCACGCGGCCGATGCCCGCGTTGGCAAGGTTGGTGAGCGCGAAATCGATGGTGCGGTAGGAGCCGGCAAAGATAACCGCGGCCTTTGCGCGGCGTTCGGTGAGGACCGCAAGTTCCTCAACCCTGCCGGCTGCGAAAATCATGGCGATAGTTTTTTGCATAGGGGATACCTGCGTTGAGTATAACTGACTGAGGAACAGGACATTACGTTGTCTTAGTTTCAGCTATTGATTATACTACATGGTTAAAGAATTGACAAGCGACTTGAGGTGTTTGGACAGGAGGGAATTTTGATAAAAGAAAATTTGTGGATAATTCTTTTTAGTGAACGGATTTTACGGTTCCTGCAAATGTAATTCAGGAAGTATATTTTATCAAATTCATGGAATCCAATAGCTCACCGGCAACTTCCAAAGCGCAACGCCCCCGGCTTCTCCTCATCAATCCGTACGCGGAAATAAAGCAGTATGTTTCCAACGTTGGATTTGCAAGGTTGATAGGAAAAAAAGTCACAACGACCCCGCTTGCATTGCCTCTGCTCGCCGCACTCACACCTTCCCGCTGGGAGGTGAGGATCATCGATGAGGAGCTCGAGCCGCTGCCGCAGGATATCACCGCCGACCTTGTCGGCATCACCGCGCTTTCAAACACCGTTGACCGGGCCTACGTCATTGCCGACTCCCTGCGCAAAAGGGGGATGAAGGTGGTGATGGGCGGGCCCAGCGCGAGCTGCAACGTGCACGAGGCGCTTTTGCACGCGGACGGCGTGGTGATCGGCGAGGCCGAGGAGGTGTGGAAGTCCTGTCTTGACGATTGCGAAGCAGGGCGGCTTGCAAAGACCTACAAGGCGGATAAACCGGCGCCGTATAAAACATCGCCGCGTCCGCGCTGGGACCTGATTGACACCAAGAACCTGGCCGCAATGCCGGTGCAGGTGTCGCGCGGGTGCCCGCACCACTGCGATTTCTGCCTTGTGTCCGAGCTCTTCGGCATTGCCATGCGCTACCGCGATGTTGACGACGTCGTCGATGAAATAAAATCGCTTCCCATGAAGACAATATTTTTCGTGGATGACAACCTTACCGCAAACAAGGAATACGCCGCACGGCTCATGAAGCGCATCATGCCGCTCGGGGTGAAATGGATGTCCCAGGCGAGCATGGAGATCGCCAAACACCCGGATCTGCTCGAGGACATGGCCAGGGCCGGTTGCATGCACATTCTTGTCGGCTTTGAATCAATGAACGAAGCAAGCCTCGGCGAGGCTCACAAGCGCCATAACGACATCCGCGCGTACGCTGGCGCAGTTCGCGCCATCAACGAACACGGCATCCACGTCAACGCCTCCATGATCGTGGGGTTCGACAACGACACGCCTGATGAGTTCAAGAAGATCTACGATTTCATACACGCGGAAAATTTATGGTATGTCAACCTCAACCTCCTCGACGCGATCCCGGGAACGTCGCTGCACCGCCGCATCGCGGCCGAGGGCCGCTGGGTCAACCGGCCCAACAACCTGACCGGCGGCATGTTTCCCACAATCAGATACAAACAAATGACGCAGGTTGAACTTTTCGACGGGTTCATGCACACCATGCGGCGGCTCTATTCGTGGGACGACCTGCATGACCGGATCACGGCGCTGTTTTCCACCGGATGGTTCAACAGGCCGGAACATAATCCCGATATTTCCCTGCTTGACAAGATACTCATGACCTTTAAGATCGTCTGGCTGTTCTTGATAGCGGGCGGTCCCGCCAAGCGCCGCGTTTTCCTTTCGCTTTTCAGGCTCATACGGAAGCGCCGCGTGACGCCCGAAAAAGTGGTGTTTTTCCTCATGACCGTCGAGGGAATGAACAGGCTCACGCGGCAGTTGCTCCCCGACGTTCCCGGTTGGCGTGACAAATTCGCATCCGTGGATGCGATAACTTCCGAAAAGTAGTATTTTAAAAATGCATCGGCAGTTCACTTAACAGGAGGCGAATGTGAAAATGGGCTTTTTATTCAGCGGCATTTTCTGGGGCAGCATCCTTATTCTCCTCGGCGTTTCCCTCATCATCAGGATTATGTTCAATATCCACGTTCCCTTGTTCAGGATCATTGTTGCATTGATTCTCATCTATTTCGGCGTACGCGTTCTTGTAGGAGGCTCATGGTTCAGGCCGTGCTGCGGAACGAACACCGTTGTGTTTTCCGAAGTGAAAACCGAAATGTCAAAGGACTCTAACGACTACAACATCATTTTCGGAAAGGGGAGCGTGAGCTTCACCGACAGCGCGCTGGCCGCGCAGAATCGCAGGGTCAGAGTGAATGCCATTTTCGGAGCAGGGGAGATCAGGATCAACCCGGAACTGCCGGCAATTGTGCGCGTCAATTCGGCTTTTTCCGGGGCCAGGATGCCCGATGGGAACATTGTTTCGTTCGGCGAATATACCTACAAGACCAAGGCATATTCAGAAAAGTCCCCGGCGCTCAAGATTGACGCCACGGTGGTGTTCGGGGGACTGGAAATTACGACGCAATGATCAGCTTTAACGATTTTAAAATTCCTCTTGGACAAACTGATAAGTGAAATATATGCCGGACCTTTGTCTGCTGATCAGACATTTTGCAATGGTCAGACAGCCGCCTTCCAAACAATTAAACCCAAATAATGAAATAGCCCGTTTTATTGAGAGAGATATCATTGTATTTTGATGATATAATCATTAACGGAATAAACACCCAACGGGTTGCGTGAAAAATGGATACCAATGAGATGATAATCGAATACAGTGACCGGGATGTAAGTGCGTGGGGCGGGATGAAGTTGATGAAGGATTTTCTTGACCGCACGGGGATTCGCGAACAGCTGCGGTGAGTTTCGTTGCCTATCGAGAGACGTCCGAAAGCCAGCGGGAAACAGTTATTGTTCGATGACGCAGAATGCCGTACCTATCGCTGCAGTGTGTTTGTCACGAATCTCGATTTACCGATGCTCCAAGTATGGAGCATGTACCGAGACCGGGCGGATGCCGAGAACCGGATTCGTGAATTGAAGTACGACTTTGGAATAGCTAGTTTTTGTCTCAGCAAATTTTTTGCAACGGAAGCGGCTTTTCGGTCGATCATGGTGGCGTATAATCTGATAAGTCTGTTCAGGCAATTTGTCCTGCGTCAGAAAAACCAGACAACATTGAGCGCATTACGTTTCAAATGCTTTGCATTAGGAGCGTGGATAAGCAAACATGCACATCAAAGGGCGCTGAAAATTTCTTTGGCAAGGGAAAAACGAGCTTGGCTGGATGGATTGTTCGATATCGCTCGCTCTTCTTCGCCACCTTGTTCAGTTTCTAATGCATAAAACGGGTTTAATTTATTACCGCTAAGAAATAAAAAAGCCTGCTTTCGATCACACCGTTAAATATTCCAATTAATCAAACTTCAAGATGTTATGCCAGTTTACTATTCAAAGTTTCTCTTACCGCCAGTAAGAAAAAATCATTGGTAAATTACTTGAAATATCGTAATATTATAGAAAGATTTGGCGTGAGAACTTGGGTGGAATCCAGCGTGTTGACGTGAGGCGCCCAATTGTTTTTTCACCGTCAAACAAGGTTTTATTATGCCCAATCTCTACGAATATGTCAACTACCGGCTGTATCTCCAGGACTTTCTCGCCGAGCACAAGAAAGACACCGGGCCCGATTTCTCCCACAAGGTGATCCTTGCGAAAATGGGAATCTCCTCGACCGGATTCCTCTCCAACGTCATGGCCGGCCGGAAGAACCTCACGCCGATCCAGATCATCAAGCTCGCCAAGATCCTCAAGATGAACAAGGCCGAGGCGGCCTATTTCGAGGCCATGGTATATTTCACGCAGGCGAAGGTCATCGACGAGAAGAACGAATATTTCAACCGCCTCGTCACGTTGCAGAAAGTAAACCTCAAGGTCCTCGACAAGAAGAAAATGTCCGTTTTCTCCAAATGGTATTATGTGGTAATCAGGGAACTGCTGTATTTTTACAACTATTCAGGAGGCAATCCTTCGGCGCTCGGCCACAAGGTGGAACCGACCATACGGCACACCGAGGCGAACCAAGCGATCAAATATTTGGAGGAGCTGGGGCTCATCCAAAAGGACAAGGACGGGAATTTCCGGCAGGTGGAAAACGCCGTTACTTCGGGCGACGAGGTGAAATCACTGCACCTCACGAATTTCCAACTTGCCACCATGGAGCTTGCGAAAAGGGCGATCCAGAAGATCCCGGCTGCGGAGCGCGACGTTTCGGTGCTCACCATGACCTTGTCGCCCGACACTTTTCAAATGGTGAAATCGGAATTACAGCACATCAGGAAGCGAATCGCCAAAATCGCGGTTGACGAAGACAAACCCGACAGGGTGTATCAGCTCAACATTCAATTTTTCCCGGTGACAAAAAAGCCGGAAGGGCAAGCTGGCAATGGATAGGGCACTCTGCAAAGCGTTTTCTTCCGTGCTCGCCCTGCTCACGGGCGCGGGCGCATGCTTTTTTTTGCATTGCGCGGTAAACTTGGCCGGCAGCGTCACCGAGGGCGGCAATGTTGAAATTGCGGGTCTGATCGTGGATTCCCTGGGAAACCCCGCGGCCGGGGCGCTCGTGTCGGTGCGTCCTCGCAATTATGTCAAGGACACGGGCATCGCTGTTTTACAACGCAGCGTCGCCGTGGACGTCGTGACGGAAAGCAACGGCCGTTTCCGCATCGATTCAATAGAGGCCGGCGATTACTGCCTTTCGGCGACGAAAGGCGAGTCGCTGGCGGTAATGGCGCGGTTCGGCGTTCCGCCCGCCGACACGTTCAGGGATACTCTCGTGCTAGGCAGGGCGGCACAAATCAGCGGCATCGTTGTCAACCAATCCGCGCTGAGCGTGCCGATCTACGTGCAGGTGGTGGGACTCGACAGGATCGCCAAGGTCGACAGCGCGAGCGGCGCGTACCAGATTCCGCTTGTTCCCGCCGGCGATTACCGGCTGCAGGTGGTGGCCTCGTCGAGCGATTTTGTACCCCTCGTTGTCCCGGATGTAAACTGCCAGCAGGGTCAAAACACGCTGGTCGACACCATTGCGATCGCTCCGTTCTCGTCTGAAAATTACGGCTTGTGGCCCAACGCAAAAGTTATCACGCTCAACACGACCGCGGCGGGCGCCAATGTCGCGGGCACGGTAACGAACTTTCCCGTGATGGTGCATATGACCGCGCCCACGTTTACCTTCAATCAATTCCTTTCCGACGGGCACGATATCCGCTTTGCAAACAGCAAGGGCCGGCACCTGCCCTATGAAATCGAACGTTTCGACCCGTATGCGGGCATCGCGGACGTGTGGGTGCTCGTCGACACCGTGAAGGGCAACGATTCCACCGCCATCACCGTTTACTGGGGAAACCTGAATGCGGCCGCGCAGTCGCTGGCCTCCGTCGTCTTCGACACCGCGTTGGGTTATCAGGCGGTCTGGCACCTTAATCAGCGGGCGCTCAACGAGCGCCTGGATGCCACCGATAACGGGTACAATGCGCAGCCCGAGGGCTATGAAGGGGACGAATGGACCTACGGCCTCATCGGCGGATGCGACAGTGTTGACGACAACGACGACCATCTCATGGCGCCCAGCATCAACGCGGCATCGGCGCTTACGCTTTCAATGTGGGTGAATTCCTACGAATGGAACCCTTCCTCGAACCGCGAATTCTGCATTGCCAAGGCAGGTTCTGCAACGGGGAAACCGCCGCTGTATTCACTCATGATCAACGAAAACCGGCAGCTAGACATGACCGTCACTACCAACGGCAAACCGGATTCGGTGGGTGGCGGTTCGCTGACGCTTAACAATTGGTATTTTATCGCCGGCATCTATGACGGCAACGCAATCGATGTGTACATCAACGGCGCGCTGGTCGCCAGTAAAAACGTTTCGGGCGCCATAGACACCAGCGGCAGCAACACTACTATCGCGTATTTCGACAAGATTTCCCAAAAGCTCCACGGTAAAATTGACGAAGTGCGCATCATGAAACTGGCGGCAAGCGCTGATTGGATCAAGCTTAATTACGAAAACCAGAGGCCGGGCAGCACTTTTGTGCGATTCGCGAATTAATGCATCTTCCGGTTAGTCCCTGCGGCGCGCAAAGCGCAGGATCTCTACCCGTGTTTTTCCCTCATTGACGTATTCCTCCCACGCAAGCGACGACGCGAAACCGGCCTGGTAGGCACATGTTTTGAATTCCTCCCACCACTGACGGCAGGGGTCGGCGATAAAGGCGGTTCCACCGGGTGATAACGTGCTGTTAAGGAACCGAAGCACGGGAGCGATCCAGCGCCGCTCGTAAATGATGTCCGACGCGATTACACACTCGATTGCGGGTCTGAGGCAGGCATGGCGCCAGTCCGCGCATATGACAAACGCCTTTTGCTCGTGCAGCAGAATATTATGCCGGGAAAACCTGCATGCGTCGATGGATATGTCCGTTGCAACGCATCGGATGCCTTTTCTGGCACACACCGATGCGACAATGCCAAGGCCGCTGCCGAGCTCCACCACCCAGGCGTCTACCGGAATTGCGTCTGCTCCCCGGCCTGCCATGAAATTGAACATGGCGAACGAGGCGGGCCACTGCTCCGGCCAGTAGGGGAGCATCTTGTCCTTGTCATATTCTTCATCGGTCATCGAATCGAGGATTGCGTCGGGGTCGGCAGGACGCACGAATTCAAGATGCCCGCTTTGATAGGGCATTGAAAATCGGATAGAAGGCATGCTCAGCATGGTGTAAAATTAACATCAGGGAAACGTGAAATCAACGAAACTGGTGAAACGTCATTCGTGAAAAACAGGGAAAAACGCCGCTGAGGCACCCTGTTTGATGTTGACCCTGGCCCAATTTAACGGTATAATCAGAGGGAAAGAGGCCTCGGTGCATTTTGGAATGCCGAAAGCGGGGGAAGCGGCCATGAAAGGAAAATACTGCAAGCTCTATGATGAGAACCTCGTACGCAACATCATGATTTCCACCGGGCTCTCCATCATCGAATACATCAAACAGTGCAAAAGCGCGGATGCGATTGACATCTGCGACTTCATTGAACAGAACGCCGACAATATCATCGAAAACACCATAGAAGATATGAACCACGATCATCCCGATGGCCCGCGGGCGCCCGAAGACGGGCAGGCAGACGACGAAAATCTTTCCCTTTAAAGCAAGTTGCAAAGTCAAAGAGTTACAAAAAGACACGTACATAAAAGGGCATGCTCTCATTTTTCACTTTGTTACCGAGTATCTCTGTCACATTGTTACTATTTTCCCCTCACATTAATTAATTTATTATCCCGTTGCAATGCCGAGGTGGCGGAACTGGTAGACGCAGTGGACTCAAAATCCACCGGGGGCAACCCCATGAGAGTTCGACTCTCTCCTTCGGCACTTCTCATCGCGCCGCGCCGACGTACCCGGCCTTCTATTTATTCAAAATCAAGCAAGCAATGAATTATTTTCTGCTTTGCAGGGTAAATGGGACGAATCCCGGCAAATCAAACTCCTGTTTATTACAATAAAAACGGAGTGCGCATGGCCTCAATCGTTAGAAGCTCGGGCGTCGAGTGGGCTGGTTTTATCGGCAGGGACCTGGGAAATGTGACCCTGATAAGCGAGCTCGGCCGCGGCGTGATGGGCGTGGTGTTCGTCGGCTACCAAAAGACCCTGCGGCGGCAGGTGGCGGTCAAGGTGCTGGTAAAGGCCAAGGCCCAGGCGTCAGGCGAGCTTGCCAGCGACCTGTTTCGTGACGAGGGCGAAATGGTGGCCGTGCTTTCCCATCCAAACATCATCCCGATTTTCGAGATGGGCGAGGCAGACGACTGCTTTTACCAAGTTATGCAGCTGGTGGACGGCATAGATTTGCGGAGCACCATGCGGCGGCTCTCCAAACACCCCATCCCCTCAAAACGTCTCATTCCGCTTTCCGAAACCATTGACTTCATGATGCAGGTGCTCGATGCCCTCGGATACGCGCATGAGGAGGGCGTTATCCACCAGGATATAAAGCCCGCGAACATTCTCATCGAAAACCGGAGCAAGCGGCCGCTGGTGGCGGACTTCGGCATTGCACGCGCGCTATCGGGTGAATATAAATCGGAAGGACTCGTGGTGGGCACGCCGCTGTACATGTCTCCCGAGCAGGTCAACGGCAAGGTGACCGACGGAAGGACAGACATATATTCGGCGGGCGTCATCCTGTTCGAGATGGTGGTCGGCAGCCTTCCGGTGAGGCCTGAGGAAAAGACAACGCAGATCCTGCTGCGAAAGAAAAACGCGCCCGACACCTTTTTCACGGCAAAACCGCGCGAGATGTCTCCTGCGATCAGCGCCGAACTCGAGCGGGTGATCCTCAAGGCGGTCGCGCCTAATCTGGAGTGGCGTTACCGCGACTGCCGCGCCTTCATCGATGACCTTAAAAAGGTCCGCGATCTGCAGAGCGGCAGGCCCTTGCCGGGCCGCGCCGGAGCGTCCCTGTGAACGCGCCAGGCGGCCAGGGGCCCGTTGACCAGAAGCATGCCGAGACCCTCGCCAGGCTTTTCAACCTCGTGTATAACAGCGCGATGCTGTACGGCGGCAACCACCAGAAAACCACGGATGCCGCAATCCCGTTTGCCAATTTCCTTGGCAGGGTCGCCAAGGGGAACACGCTCGTGTCCCTGCTGGCGGAACGTGACTCGGTGTATATTGAAAACCACTGCATCGATAAAATCATCAACGCCCGCCGGCTTGTAGCGCATTTTAAAAAGGCCGGTTTACAATCGGTCACGTTCTCGTCGGAGGCCACCATCGAAGGCGTCAAGGTGCTGTTCCATGTGCTCAGCGACATGCTGGCCTACCCCACGGCCGACCTGATGAAGCAGGGCCTTGCCTTGCAGAATGTCAAGGGAATACGCCTCAACTACGTTGTGTACCGTAAGATGACCGCCGACGAGGCGATCGTCAACAAGGACGCCGCGTCGGCGGGGCTGCAGGCGTCGTCCGCTTCGCCGCAGGACACCTCCGTCACGAAACAGGTGCTCGACGGCCTCACCGGCCTTATTTCAGCGCAACAGCTGATGGGGGGCGCCAGGGCGGGCGCCGCAGCGGCGGGGCAGGACACGGGCATTTCGCAGGGCGCGGGCCTTGAAACCATGCTGGCACACCTCAGGGCCGTGAATACGCAGATGAGCGCACCGGGCCAGGCGGGCGCCATGACCGGCCAGCAGATGGTGGACGCTGTGGCCAAGCTCAGGAACCAGGTGGCGGAAAACCTCGACCTGATCCGCAAAACGCACGACCTTAACGAATCGGAAAACCTGGTGGCGAGCGAGGTGGACGCCATGAGCCACGAGGTGATGCTGCGCCTCATCAAGGAGGAATACAAGGCCGGCGGCGTTTCGTTGCGCAGGCTCGCGCAGATCATCCGACGCATGATGCCCGACATCAAGGAGCTCAAGCGCATGCTGCCCCGGCTCAAAGAAACGCTGCTTTCGGAGGGCATGCCGCAGGCCGAATACCTCCAGCTCGTGACCGAGATCCTCAAGGACATCGATTCGGAAGGTATCGCCGGCGTTTTTGAAAACGCGGTGCAGGACATCGGCATTACCATGAACGAGCTCGTGGATTCGATCAAGGAGGACCCGGCCGACGCCGCGCGCCTCATCATCCTCGCCTCGGAGATCCGCAAGACCACGCGCCAGGACTCGGCGCAGCTCTCGGCCATGCTCACCGACTACGTGGAGCAGGTGAGCCGCTCGCTCGCCCTCGAATCAAAGGAAATGGCAAGCAGGGAAGGAATCCATCTTGTAAAGGCCACCATCGGCAGGATTGAAAAAGACCTCGTGGAGAAGCTCAAGCGCCACGGGATCCCGGAGCCGGTGCTCGACGAGGCTTCGCAGCAGCTCGCGGAAAGGCTTGACA
The DNA here is from genome assembly GCA_035516255.1 of Chitinivibrionales bacterium. Lineage (NCBI taxonomy): Bacteria > Pseudomonadati > Fibrobacterota > Chitinivibrionia > Chitinivibrionales > Chitinivibrionales bacterium. The sequence continues at coordinate 46,973 of DATJAL010000019.1, forward strand.
AGACAGCATCGGATTTCAAGCAGGAGTGGGCGTCGAAGTTCGTGGGTACGCTCAAGGACAGCGGCGAAACGCACCTCGTGCAGACCCTCAAGGACATGGTGCGCAACGAAAACGACGCGCAGTTTTTGCAGAAGCCGTTCACCGAGATGCTCAAGGCAAAGGGCTTCAGCGACACGCGCATCGCCGAGTTCTTCGAAAAGGCGAAAGCGACCCCCGCCAAGGCGCAGCCGGAGCTCCCCAAGGGTGTTTTGAATGTCAATGCGACCATGTACTTCCTGGAACTGGAAATCAAGCGTCATCAGCGGTACAACACGCCGTTTTCGTGCCTCATCGTCACGCCTGAGGTAGTGCGGCCGGAAAGCGGCCCTTCCCGTACCGCAAACGATGCGGATCAAAAGGCACTCATGCCGCACATTCTCGCTTTCCTGCGCAAGGCGCTGCGCGACCTCGACATGGTGGGATCGCTTGGACTCGTTTCGCGCGACGTGCCCTTCGTGGTGCTTCCCATGACCGAAGGCCCCGGCGCAAATACGGTCACGCTCCGTATGGAAAAAGGTCTTAATGCCATGATGTTCGACTGCGGGACCGAGCGCCTGCGCGCCGCATTCGCCGTCACGTTCGCGTCGTTTGACAAGAAGACAATGACCGGCTACCGCTCCTTTCTCGAGCTCGCGCTTGCGGGGCATAAGAAAAAGGAAGAACAGGTTCGAGCAACGGCGAAGACATGACAATGCTGTTAGACTTAGTCCTGTCTCCAATGATAAGTGTGGAAAAATAAGGATGAAAAAGAACGGAGGGGAGAGGATTTGAACCTCCGGTAGCAGTTTTACCCACTACGACGGTTTAGCAAACCGTTGCCTTCAGCCACTCGGCCACCCCTCCATAGGTAGACGATGCCTCGATGAAAAGTCAGATAAATATAATTGTTAATGTTGGGGGTTGAAAAGGCTTTCATCCTGCGTGTATCTTGATTTCATATTTTTTGACCGCGCCTGCGCCTGATAATTTTCCACAACACCCGCCGATTTCACGCCCCATGATATCGAGCCCCAACGAAAGCTTTACCGTCGCCAGTGCCGTTTCCATGCAATTGCCCCCTGTGTATTGTACCTGAGCTTCATTGCCCAGCATCACTGGAAGGGTAGTAGTAGAAGATTTCCAATTGTAAAGGACTGGTGACGCGGGGTATTTCGCGGATATAATTCAAACGCGGATTGTTTAAATGAGAAATAATGCGGGGAAGAGAGGGAGAAGAGGAAAAGCTCCCGAGGTCGTGCAGGTTATTTCACTTGATTTATTAGACAATTCCTAATATAATTATCATTAAGGACGCGGCAAAAAACCGAAAAAAAAGGAGGAAGGTCCATTATGCGTGATAGTAAATTGATATACGCTTTGTTATTCGTTGTAGGCCTCATTTCATTTTCCCAGTCCGCGCTTGTACACCAACGAGACACATTGCATATCCTTAACGCCTACGGCCGGGGAGTGTACTTCTCCAACACCATGGGTGGGCAACTCATGGTTGACAGTGTCGCTTCCAATATGGGCGCTATGCCCTGTTCCCTCTCGTACAAGGAAATATTTTTTGCGGTTCTTGGTGGCATGTATGCATGCCCATGTTGCCCGACCTGGTCGATCGGTTCAGCCCGGCCGTTTTTTCGCTCGGCCTCGAAACAGATCAATTGGTCGTCGCCGCTTAGTCTTACCGATTCTTTGCAATTCAGGATATGCGACACTTCCAGCCCCAACAGCCGCTATTGCACTTTGCCTGAAGCGATACCGAATTCTGACGCTGACAATATTTTTATTTTCGGCACTACCTCGATATTTGTCTTTACCACCTACGTGCTCGTTCGAGTAGATACTCTTTATCTAGACCCCGCGAAACCGACTCAAACCTTCGGCGGGCAGCTCGGATATCCTGTGGAGACATGCAAGAACATGCTTGTCGTCGACATCTATGTGCAACCTAATGGTTCCACTGATTTCAGCGGCGCACAGATAACCTCAACACTGTTTCCTTCCAATCGGGAAAGGGGAACAAAATATCTCATGGCTAAAACCTATTCTTCCTTTCAACTCTTTGACTTGCAGGGACGCGCCGTTTCGTTCATCTGTGACGGAACGCACGGGCATGTTCCTTGTGGTTGCTATTTGGAGAAAAGAGGCACATATATGACAAAACGGGCGTTTATCTACTGAAAACGTCTTCACGTGAATTTCGATTTCGCATGACGGAATGAGGTAACAAGGCGGAAAAATGCGTGACGATATTTTGACGATATGAGTGAAAAAGGTTTTGCTTGTTATTCAAATAACGCATTTGACAATGTTTAGCAAACCGTTGCCTTCAGCCACTCGGCTACCCCTCCAACAATCTTGTTAACTTATTGGAGTTAATTCAGTTGCAAATTTTTATTAAGCTTATTTGTCAGGCTTTTTAAATGCTTTTTCTATAGATATCGTCGGTAAATACAGACGATATTTTTCATTCGTAAAAAATATATAAAGGGGATGGCTATGGGAAGAAAAAGTGTTCCACTTTTTGGGTAGTTTATTAGAGTAGTTTCTCAATAGGTGAAAACTCCCCCTTAAAAATTATTAAAAATCTGAAAATATTGTCCAAGGCAACTTACGCAACTGCCGTGCGCTCTTAATTTATAAGGATATAATACCTTGTTCTTGAGTCAATAATAGTGGTATAATGATATTCTATTCTAATCCTACATCTTGGCTCCAGAGAAAAACGTTCTTAAGTCATGACATCGGTTCATCCCACCATTGGAGAAAAATATGAAGTACGCTTCGCTCGCATCCCTGGCCGTCTGCCTGTTCCTGTTTGTCACATGTACCAACAACGTTGCAGGCAACAGCATTAAAAAAGGAAACCCCACAGCCTCCGCAATGCTTCGTAATCCCGGCGGGTCGCCGGCCGTGAATGCCAAGGTCCGGTTCTTTCCTATCAACTACAATCCACGTACCGGTGGCCTGGCAAAAAAGCTGGCAGCTATGGACTCCGCCACCACTGACTCCACCGGCAATTATTCTGTAAATCTCGACACCGGAACCTACAACGTGCTCGCCTCGGGCGACAGCGGCATGATGTACCAGGACTCGCTGACTGTTACTAAGGACTCTGCCATTCATCCGCCCGCGGATACGCTCAAGACTCCGGGAGGGCTGCGGGGAAGAGTGCGTTTGCAGCCCGGAGATGATGCGAGGACCGTGTTTATTCTATTCATGGGAACAAACACCTGGGGTACGCCGGATGACACCTCTGGAAAGTTCATCGTTGCGAACATGGCGCAAGGAACGTACAGGGTGAGGGTGTTGACGACGCTGGATGCCTATGTACCGAAAGATACGGTGTTGAGCGTTGCTGCGGGAATAGTTGATTCCCTGCCGCATGATATCGTTCTGCAATACACGGGGATTCCGGGACCCGCGGGTTTAAAAGTTTCGTATGACACGCTGAGGCAGATGGTGATCCTGGCCTGGACCGGCGCAGATACGTCGTTGATTTCGGGATACAACGTGTACCGGGCAATCAAGGGACAGAATTTCAGCCTCATTACGCAATCGCCGCTGCCGGGCACGGTGACGACGTATAGCGATTCAACCGTTTCGGTCGGGAACACCTACGCATACACGGTCGTTTCGTGGAGGGCCGGACAAGAAAGCCCGAAAGTGGCTGTTCCGGGAGACACGGCAAAAGTGGTTTCTTCATCCCTTGTGACAACCACATTCACCTGGAATTTGAATAACACCATCGGTGATACGGCCAGCATCAACGATACCATAAAAGTTTGCCTTACTTATTCGAATCCAACTAGAGAAATAGAAAAAATAGTCTGGTATGCTGACAGCCTGAATTCGCCTGCTGTCAGGCAAAAATCGGATTCTTCGCTGGCAGGAAAGGACACATTGGCCTATTCGTGGAAACAGGCTGGAAACAAGAGGATATTCGTAAAAGTGACTGACGGGGCGGGTACTGTTTGGACCGACGGCGTGGACATAAGCATCATTCAAGATGTCCCGACAGCCGGCATTTCGGGCAAAGACACGGCGGCCATTAATACTCCCGTTACCTTTACAGCCCAGACATCCCAGAAATTCGGCCGTATCATAAGGTACCGTTGGGACAATGGCATAGCACCAGGCTATGATGATTCAACCGGCTCTACGTATACTTTCAAATACCAGGCAGAAGGAACATTTACCGTTAAAGTGGAGGTAATGGATGATGACAGCAATACAACCGCGGCGACAAAAACAATTACAATCACAAACGACAAACCGTTGATCACCGGGCTAAAGGACACGATCATCAGCATAAACGACAGCGTCGCATTTACCATAAATGCCACCGACAGCAACGGGATACTCCAGAAATATTACTGGAATTTCGGGGATGGGAGCGGCAAACAGTATGACACGACAAAGGTGAATACGATTGGGCATAAGTTCCCCTCCAATGCAAAGGCGTGCTCGGTAAGCGTGGCCGTGGCGGACAGCTTTGGAAAACAGGGGATGGCAAGGGCGGTTGTGGCGGTAGTGCAGGATGTGCCGGCAATCACCTTTCTTTCGGCGGACACTGTGGTTGATAATGGCGGCACCGTACGGTGCTCGGTTTATGTTCAGCAACAGTTCGGGACAATGACAGTTGGAATAGATACTGCAAACAGCGGCAATTATAAAAGCCTCGGAAGCCTCGGTTTGTCCGGAAGTGAAGCATATTCTTTCACAACCGGCAACGCCTGCTCATGGGACAGCGTCAAGTTCCGGGTTACTGATGATGACGGAAATGTGGTGGTAAAGGGACTAAGGGTCCGTGTCAGGCCTAGGCCGTTAGCAATTACTTCAATTGACAGCACGGTAAATACCATAACCGTCCACTACAGCCAAACACAGGAGACGGATTTTGCGGAATACGGGATATTCAGAAACGCGACAAATTCCGTTGATACCGCCAGCGAACTATGGGCCACTGTTACCACCGCAGGCACGGTGAGCTGCTCAACGCCTTCGCCGGGATATGTCTGGCAGCCGCGGTATTATAGGGTTTATCAGAAGGACAGCGAAGGCGTCTGGAGTGCAGGGAGCAACGTTGTATATGGCAATATTATCAACAGTCCGCCGCCGGCGCCGGTGATAAAATTCCCCGTCCATGACGGCGACAGTATAGCGGCTTCCTCCCCGATGCGATGGACGAAATGCGCGGACCCCAACGGCCAGGGCGTGAAATACATGTTCCTTATCAACCACAACAATTCCGGATATGTTCAATTCGCCACCGATGTGTCGGACACGTTCGCTTTCCTAGAGGGATACGACGGGCTGGGGTATAAGTTCAAAGTGATTGCCTATGACGACGGCGGGGACAGCAGCGCCTGGTCAGGCGAGAGGTCTTTTTTCCTTAAAAATGTAATCCCTCCTAATGATGGCATTAATGCCATTGCCATTGATGCGGAGGGCAATGAATGGTTTGGAACAAGTCCAGCCGGGGTATCGAAATTCAACGGCTCCACCTGGTCGGCGTACACAACGGCGAACGGCCTGGCATCTAATAATATTTGGGGCATTGCCGTTGATAAGCAGGACAACAAATGGTTTGCAACAGGAGATCCCATTGCAGGCGGCGTGACAAAATATGATGGTTCCACTTGGACAACGTACAGAACGGCAAATGGCCTGGCGCGGGATTATGTCCAGGCCGTGGCCGTTGATAGACAGGGTAATAAATGGTTTGGAACACCAGGCGGCGGAGTATCAATGTTCGACGGCACCGCCTGGACAACCTATACGACCGCGAACGGCCTGGCTTCCAATTCTGTTTTGGCCGTAGCTATTGACAGCCTGGGCAATAAATGGTTTGGTACCGACGGCTCCGGCGTTTCAATGTATGACGGCACCGCCTGGACAACGTACTCAACCGATGATGGTCTGGCAAACAATCACGTCAACAACATGGCCGTGGATGGGCAGGGCAACAAATGGTTTGGGTTTGGGACATACGGCTTCGGAGTGCAAAAATTTGACGGCACCGCCTGGGCGACCTACACAACGGCAAACGGCCTTGTAAGCAACGATGTTTTTGCCATAGCCGTTGAAGGGCAGGGAATAGTATGGTTTGCAACAAGCGGTGGCGTGTCAAGATTCGACGGCACCACATGGTCGACCTATACAACGACAAATGGTTTGGCAAGCAATAGTGTTTCGGCAATCGCCATTGACAAGCAGGGGAACAAATGGTTTGGAACGAACATTATCGGGGCGGGTTGCGTATCCAAGTTCGACGGCACCACGTGGACAACGTATAAATAGGGCAACGAGATTTCTTTCTGCAATTCAATTACAAAAGAAATAAGTATGGTGCATTGTGTGTCGGTTTCAGCGTGCGATGCGTCAGGAATCCATGATTTATTTGTCTATTTGACGATTTAATTGAATGGCACAGCCCGCGCATTCCCCGCGACTTGGCGCGGGGTTAGCGGGCGACTACAAATATTCTGATTCCATAGCCAAGGAAGAATCCCCGCCACTTGGGGCGGGGATTCTTCAATCCCGTAACCTCGGAGCGAAGCGCAGAAGAGGCGAAGCCAGCGGGGTTGCTCTCACATGTCAATCTTAACAGTACTCTGACAGCAAATCGCGGAAAAGGTGTTAGGGAAGGGGTAGGAACACCATCAGAAATTACTGACGATATCCGGCTATCACCCTTGAAATTTGGAGAATTTCATAATTAGTGGACGTTTAGTGAACCGTTGCCTTCAAGGTTGACTCTCTGGAATATGCAAAGTTAGCGACCGCCGAGTTGCAGAAGCCAATCATATAGATTATTAAGAAAAAAAACCTATAACTGCGGCGTTTTGTCGTGTTTAAATAATGATGTTCACCAGAGTGAACAGAAAAAAAACGGATTAACAATTATTCATGGAAATAATACCGCGAAGGGCTATATTACCATAGTGAATATCGGGTGTCTATTGTAGCGCTTAAGCTGCGCTGGCGATGTGCCATTCAGTTTTGTTTACAGCCGCCGACACCCATTAAAAAACCTGATTTCCGAAATAAACTTTAAAAGGAGGAGAAATAATGATTAAAAAATTGTTGGCGTTGGCCGCATGTGGCTTTCTGGTTTCGGCTTTCGTTAGTTACGCTGAAACCTATACGCCGGAACCAAGCCACAGAATAAAGATCAACTTGGGCGACACCCCTTGGAAGTTCATCAAATCGGACCCCGTCAATGCCCAGAGCGCGACGGTAAGCGATGCCGCATGGAAAGACGTGGGAGTCCCGTATACCCCGAATGACGACGACACATATGTAAACGGCGAAAGCGGTGGCGGGCCGATGTTCGGGGGCAACTGCTGGTACAGAAAGCATTTTACCCTTGACAATGCATATGCGGGCAGGAAGATATTCATTGAAGTTGAAGGAGCCCATATGGGCTGCCAGTTGTATATCAACGGCACCCTTATAAAGGGCAACAGCGCGGTTACCGCGGATGCGAACGCGACCCACGTTATAGGTTTCATCGGTTTTGTTGTGGACATTACGAGTAACGTTACGTTCGGCGGTGCGGACAATCTGCTTGCAATACGAACCGGTTTTTCACAGGGTTTTTACGCAGATCCCGGTTTTTCGGAAGTCTTCAGATTCGGGCAGGCCGACGTCGGTGTTTTCCGGCCGGTTTGGCTGCATATCACCGATCCGGTCCATGTGCCGTTGAATGTGTATTCGGTGCTTAACAAGTGGGGAACCTGCGTGGCGACCACCGCCGCGTCGGACGCTTCCGCCACGGTACGGATCCAGACCAACGTTCAGAACGAAGGCGCGACTGACCAGAGTGTGACCCTTACGACCAAGATCGTGGATATGACGAACACCGTGGTATCAAGCATCGACAACTCCCAGACCGTGGCGGCGGGCCAAACATACATGTTCGATCAGACCGCCACGATAGCCAATCCTCACCTGTGGTATCCGAACAACAGCGCCTACGGCACGCCGTATATGCACAAGGTGTACCATATTGTAAAAATAGGCGGGACCACCGTGGACGTTTTTGAAAGTCCTTTGGGCATACGCACCATCACCTGGGACGCAAATTTCCCATATATCAATGGGCATAAACATTGTTTATACGGCGCTTCTGCGCGCTACGACTATCCCGCCCTAGGCACGGCAATGCCTCCGGAACAGGAGTACCGGGACGCACAGATTCTTGCAAAAATCGGCGGCAGCCTGTGGAGACCCGGACATTCGTCGTGCAGTCCCGGGTTCGTTCAGGCGTGCGACGACGAGGGAATCATGCTTATGCAGCCCAGCGGCGAAGGCGAGGGGGCATTTTCCACCGGAGCAAATCCGCCGGCCGACCGCGTCACGCTCAAGGAGGAAATCCAACGGGACGTGTGCGTTCGAGACAGGAACCACCCCTCGATCCTCGCATGGGAAGTAAGCAACGGAGATATCGATCCAAACCTTGCCAACGCATTTAGGACCGTCTGTCAAACATGGGATCCCGTTACACCGCGCGTGATATCCGTTCGCGGTGGACCGCAATTCCAGGCAGGTGACCTTATTGCATGTACGGTGACCGGTTGCGAAATAGGACTCCATCAGCAGCACCCGCTGTGCCCGAGCTGGGGCGCCGAAGCCTGGGGCCATCAGGCCGCAAGGTTTGCCTTTGATTATGAGCTCCTGTTTGCGGAAGAGTTCGTGCAAAACTGGAGAAAGAACATACAAGCCAACTGTTTCGGACTGTGCCAGTGGTATCTGGCGGAGACGCCCGGCGAGGCCGGGGATTTTGAGGGAGGCCCCACGGGGCCGGGAGTCCGCTCGTTCGGGTCTTCAATGATGGATTTTAACCGCATTCCCAAGTTGCTTTACAAAATATACAACACCTGCTGGGTGCCCTACGCCACCAAGCCTGTGGTTTTCCTGGCGTATCACTGGAACCGTTCCGGCACCGTGCGGGTCAATGCGTTCAGCAACTGCCCGCAGGTGAAACTTCTCCTTAATGGCACCGACCTGGGCAACAAAACGCCGAATCCCTGGACCGGGACAGGGAATGAGACAACTAATCAAACCACCACGCAGATGCCGTTTCAATGCTGGTGGGACAACGTCGCATGGGCTGCGGGAACGCTTATCGCGCAGGGGCTTGACGCAAACGGAAACGTGGTGTGTACCGACAAGCAAGTCACCGCTGGAGCGGCCGACCACATCACGCTCACCGTGGATCCGGCCGTTGTAAAACCCGATGGTGAAGTTTTCAAAATCAGGGCCAACGGATCCGATGCGGCGTTCATCGTGGCAACGGTGGTTGACGCGCAGGGCAATTGGGTTCCCACGGCAAACATGAATATCAATTTCCACACCTCCGGTCCCTGTGAGTATCGCGGCGGCACCGATCAGCTGGTCACCACCGGACAGGGTTATGGTTATCACGCGCCGCTTGACTCCCAGCTTCAGGCCGAAGCCGGCATGTGTAAGATAGCCGTGAGATCACGGTGGACTGCGGGCCAGGTAACGGTATCGGCGACTTCCCCCGGGCTGGGAACGGGCACGACCACATTCATGGTGAGCGATGTAAACGATCCGGTTGAATACAGGAAGCCGGCCTCAGCGTATTCGTCTGCCGTCCTCGCTTTCAAAATGGAGATTCTTGGAAAGAACCTCCGGTATTACATCAGCAGACCAGGAAGAGTTGCATTTGACGTCATTACCGCGACCGGAAGGGTAATGAAACATGTTCCGGCGATGCAAAATTCGGCAGGCTGGCACGATTTTACCTTGTTCGGGTCGGCCGCCTTCCTGGGCAAGGGCGTATATTTCGTTCGTTGTGAAGTAGACGGGATGAGCCAAGGGGAGAAGCGGATTGTTGTAATGCGCTGATCCGACGACAAGCGCTAATCCGCACCGAACTCTATTCTGTTGCTGGATAATCTGGCTGAAGGCCGCGGGGATTGATTTGCGTTTCCATGGTTTCCCCCTCGCGGCCACTTTTAATTGCAGGCTCGATAATCCGTATGACATTCTGCGCCGGTTCAAGTCGCACGCATGGGGTGGGCCATTGACAATTGCGTCGCTTACATTCTCGTAAAATTCCTTGTAATGCCACTCGGTGCTCCACGAAGATGATTTACGGAAAGATCGATGATTTTTTATGATGTTTTTTTTTGACATAATTACCCCAACGTGCTATATTATTTGACGAGGGAGGGGCAAAAGGAGAAATCGTATGATCCTTTCCCGCTCTATTTTTTCCGCCGTTTTATTTGCCGGCCTTCTGTATCCAATCGAATCCGCAATCTCGATAAGCGGCACGGTGCGCGACAAGACCACCCAGCTGCCCGTCCAGGGCGCAATCGTGAGCCTTGCCGATACCGGCCTCACCTGTCTTACCGACCAGAACGGCAAATACGCATTCGGCGATGCCTTGGCGGTTTTGCCGGCTGTTTCGGCAGGGCTTTCCGCAGTGCGGCCGTACTTTACCGGTAACCGGCTCGTGCTCGAGGTCGGGAATGAGCCCGCGCAGGTGCAGGTGGACCTCTATACCCTTTCCGGCAGGCATGTTACCCGCATCCTTGACCGGCAATTGACAAAAGGCATTCACCGGCTTGATCCGTTCGGGACGCAGGAAGCGGCGCAGCCGTATCTCGTGAAAGTAAAAATCGGCTCAGGGGTCACCATCCTTAAGGCCTCAATCGTTGCAGGCCGAGCGATTGTTGCTGATTTAAAGCCTCGCTCGGGCGGCGCCGCGGCAACGGCAGGGCTTTCCAAAACCGGTACGTTTCCCGATACACTCCTTGCCTGGGCGGTGGGCTACGAAGTGAGCCGGGTGACTGCCGGGACTTCCCCGGGAACGTATGATATCGACCTGCAGAGCAGTGTGCCGGCCGGCCAGGTCCAGGTTATCCACTCCTCGATGGCGGGTGACAATCTGGTGACCGACCCGGCAATGACTTTCGGCGCCGACGACGGCTCGGCGCTGCCGACGATCACCATCACGCCGGCATCCACCTATCAGAGCATCACCGGATTCGGCGGCGCTTTCACCGAGACCGCAACCTACAACCTGTCCAATATCTCGGCCGCCAGGCGCGCCGAGGTGCTCAACGCATTTTTCAACCCGTTCACGGGCGCCGGTTACACCGTATGCCGGACGCCGATCAACAGCTGCGATTTCAGCGTGGCCAATTACGCGTACGATGTCACGCCGGGTGATTACAACTTGAACAATTTCGATTTCAGCCACGATCTGAAGTGGACCGTGCCGGTGATCAGGCAGGCCCTCCGCATCCCGGGCGCCGGCATCAAGATCTTCGGATCGCCCTGGTCGCCGCCCGCATGGATGAAGACCAATAACTCCATGTTCAACGGCGGCGAGCTTTTGTCAACCTGTTTTTCCGCGTGGGCGCTCTACTATGTCAAGTATATCCAGAGTATGCGGGACAACGGCGTGCCGATGTGGGGGCTCACCGTCCAGAACGAGCCGCAGGCGGTCCAGACGTGGGAAAGCTGCATTTATTCCACGGACCAGGAGCGTGATTTTGTCAAGAATTACCTTGGCCCCACGCTCGCGCAAAACAATGCAAATGTAAACTTGATGATCTGGGACCATAACAAAGACATCATCGTCGAGCGGGTGACCGGCGTGATGAGCGACCCCAATGCCGCGAAATACGTTTGGGGCGTGGCCTATCATAAATACGCGGGGGATTATTTCGACAGCATGGACGTGGTGCACACCAATTTCCCCAACGCCTGGATGCTGGGGACCGAAAACAGCATACGGGACACCGGCACCGATGCTGAGCGCATGGCGCATGAGGTGATAGGAAACCTGAACCACTGGTCGGTTGGATACCTCGTCTGGAACCTGTGCACCAACTACGACGGCGGCCCCTATCAGCACCGCACCGGAGGCTCACCGGGTCCAATCGTGGTCGACTCCGCCACCGACGGCGTCAAATACCTGCGCCAGCAATACTACATGACCCAGTTCAGCCGCTACCTGCGGCCGGGGGCGGTGCGCATCGGGTGCGCGCTCACCGGCGGATCGAGCCTGGAGCCGTGCGCTTTCAAGAACACCGATGGGTTTATAGCCGTCACCGTTCTGAACAGGACGGCAAACCCGGTAGCGTTCAAAATCAAACAGGGGACGCAGATCATCAAGCCGACCATACCGGCATGGGCCCTAATGTCGTTTATTTACTGATTTAATTGGTCGCTAAATCCGTCCGCATCATCGTTTCATCGAGGTATCATGTCTTGGCATGGCGGCGATCTCTTCAACCCATTTCTGGTGGTCGCGCCAGTAAACATTCACCGAGGGTTTTAGGCCGGCCGCATCTTCCAACGTTCCGGCCCTGATGGTGACCATGCCCGGCCTCAAGGGATTCTCGGAATAGACGCCCGACCCGCATTTGGGGCAAAAATATCGGCGCGATGTGGTGCTGGAGTCGCCGACATGCTCGTAGGTTGACATTTTGCCGCCCGAAACGGTGAAATCAGCCTTGTTAAGCCCTGCCACCACTGCAAAGGCGGAACCCGTTGCTTTTTGGCAGGCGGCGCAATGACAGGCTGCAACAAACACCGGCGACGAGGTGCAGGAATATCTTATAGAGCCGCACAGACATGATCCTTTCAGAACGTCCATTGTTTTCCCTCCTGTGAGAATTGAAAATTATTTTCGGAGAAGATAAATATAAATCTGTTTTTGTAAACTTGCAGAAACCTTTTTTTTATTCAATTGTCTAATTGTTTGCTGCCGAATCAATGTATTTTTTTCTATTGTGAACCTATTCAAGAACAGGCTCGGCTCCGGTGGGCAAAATTATTCAATAAAAGGCGTGGAAAATGGGCTTTAAAAAACCTGTTTGTTCTGTTGTACTTTCATGGGCGCTGTTTGCCGCAACCTGCGCGATCTTTTGCGGGTGCGTTGAAACGGTTTACATCCGAACGCCGCCGCCGCCGATTCCTTATTATGAACAGCCGTATTGTCCTGGCCCGGGGTATCTTTGGGTTCCGGGATATTGGGCATATGGCCCGGACGGTTATTACTGGGTTCCCGGCATGTGGGAAATTTCCCCCAGGGTCGGTTGGTTATGGACACCGGGCTACTGGGGGTGGTCTGACGGCGTATATATCTGGCATTCCGGGTATTGGGGAAGACATATCGGATATTACGGCGGAATAAATTATGGCTATGGTTATTCGGGGGTGGGATACGTTGGCGGATACTGGAGAGACAATGAATTCTACTATAACAGCGCGGTAACAAGGGTAAACGTGACCGTGGTAAGCAACACGTATTCTACTTCCGTTGTGGAGAACAGGGCTCCTGTCGCCGTTGTGAGTTATAACGGCGGAAAGGGCGGCGTCGTCTCATCGCCGACAAACGAGGAATTCGCTGCCGCACGGGAACAGCACATTGCCGCGACCCCCCTGCAGAGGCAGCATGTCCGGGCCGCCGGCAGGACACCGGAGCTTTTGGCTTCAAAAAACCAGGGACAGCCTCGCCCAGACCTGCTTGCCAAAAGGCTGGCCCCGGTCCCTGCAAAAGCCAAGATTGCAAAACCAAAGCCACCCCGCAAGAACAAGCAGAAGCATCCCGACAACAGGACTGATTCAAAGCCGCCTCGCGATGAGGCGAGGTGATGGCAGAAAAGATCATTCGGGCTGATGAATGGCGGATAAGCGCTTTGCTCGTGCCCGCGGCCAAACAGTGTTGCAAAGTGATCGCGCATCGCTGAGAGTCAATCCCGCGTTGAATTCCTTTTTGTCAAAAATCAGGAGGCTTTTTAAAAAGAGGGCGTTGAGGTATGCAGATCCAAAAAAACCTTACGGGCCGTTGCCTGCTGGTTCTTCTCTCGCTTTTTTCCTTTTCAAACGCCTCGGCACGCTACGTTTCCTCTTCCGCAAGCGGCGCCCAGGACGGCTCATACGCGCACCCGTTTTCGACCATACAGGCCGCGGCCGATAGCACGGTTCCCGGCGACACCGTTTACATCATGAACGGCACCTATACCAACAGCTGGCCCACCGGCGAAGTGGTCAACATTACGCGTTCGGGCTCGGCTGCGGCGTGGATCGTGTATGCGGCGTATCCGGGCCATAAGCCGAAACTGCAATTCAACGGCTGGGGCGGGATTTACATCACCGGTGCGAGCTACATCGAAATAAACGGGCTCGAAATAGCCGGGAACAACGCCAGCATGGATTCCGCCACCGCCTACGCGGTGCGTGCCGATGGCAACAATTGTTTGACATCAGGCAACGGCATCATGTCGTATCAGACCGGTTCGTCTCCGTATCCGCACCACATTGCCATCCGTAAATGCGTCGTCCACGACTGCGGCGGCGGCGGGATCTCCACGCAGACCACCGATTACATCACCATCGAGGAAAACACCGTATACAACAACGCATGGTATTCTCCGTACGATTGCAGCGGCATATCGCTCGGCTGGAATTACAGCTTTGACGATGACACGACGGACTACAAGGTATTCGTCCGCCGCAACCGCTGCTATGCGAACAAGAACTGCATGCCCGCGATTCAGGGCGGGAGCGTTCCCACCGACGGGGAAGGCATCATCATTGACATACAGGACGGGACCGCGGGCAATGTGCCCGCGTACAACGGCCGGATGCTGCTTGAGAACAATGTCGTGTTCAACAACGGCGGAGACGGCATAACGCTTTTCAAGACGAATCACGTGGACGTTATCAACAACACGGCCTACATGAACGATCAGACCGCCGCGATAAACCGCGGCCAGATCTTCCCGAACCAGGGCAGGAACACCAGGATCATCAACAACATCATGGTCGCGCCCCCGGGAAGAAACGTAATGCAGGACTGCTGCCCGAACGCCAATCTGACGGTTGATTACAATATTTTCTGGAGCGCGTCCGGAACCCCCTCGTCTTCACTGATAGGAAAAACCGGATCGCATGACAAGAAAGCTGATCCGCGGTTTGCAAACCCTTCTCTTGATCCGGTGACCGCGAATTTTCACCTGCAGGCCGGAAGCCCTGCCATAGATTCAGGCACTTCCGCAAATGCGCCTTCCGTCGACTTTGACGGAAATGCGCGGCCCGCGGGAGCGGGAATTGACATAGGCGCCTATGAGTACGGATCAGGTTCCGGGGTGGTAAGGCCTGCTCACGTTCCGGCATCGTCGGCGTCACCGCTCATGTCCGTGAAGTTGAACCGGCGCACCGAAACGATGAACATAAAACTGGCGGCGAGGGGAGACGTTGAAATAGTAAAGCTAAACGGATCACGTGTGGCGACGTTGAAAAATATAGGAGACGCTGAATGGAATCCGGGGAATGTAAGCGGCGCTTTATATTTTGTCAATGTTACGATAAACGGCAAATGCATGGTCGCGAAATTGGTGTCCGTGAAATAAGGCTCAGGCGGATATCGTAGCCGACGGCAATTGATTTGATCGATATTCATTTATGATAAAGTAACTGCCCGTGAGGCGGTCCGTCAATGGAATGCGGCTTGTCCGTTTATAATTCTCATCTGCAAAGCACAAAGCATCTTTAGAAAATTCTTGAATTAATCCTTCTTTAACGGTACTATTTATAATGAGATACGTGCTTATTTATTCAAGTTTTTTATATGATCGTTTAAAAAACAGGGGGGCATTTCCTTGTTTCTTTTCGTTTATGACTGGCTGATTGATTTTTATATTTTAGCCATGAATAACGCCGGAATGAACGCACAATGGAATCGCTGAAACTTTCATACCACCGCTACCTCAGGTATTTCCTGGCAAAGGACGATACCACAGCCACGCCCTACGACAAATTTTTGGCATTGTCCTATGCGGTGCGGAGCGAGTTGGTGGACCGGTGGATCGAGACCCAGCGCCGTTACCACGGCAGTGAACTCCGGCGCATTTACTTTTTTTCCATGGAATACATCTTCGGCCGGAGCCTCAGGCAGAACGTGCTGAGTCTTGACATAGAGGAAGACGTCGCCGCCATGGCAAAGGAGTTCGGATTCAGCACCGATGAGCTGTACGAGGAGGAGGATTCGTTCGACCTCGGAAACGGCGGCAAGGCGCGGCTCGCGGCCTGCCTGCAGGACGCCATGGCTGCCGCGGGACTTCCGGCAATGGCGTACGGCCTGCGGTACGATTACGGCCAGTTCCGCCAGTGCATCGAAAACGGCGCGCAGGTGGAACGGCCCTACGACTGGCTCCACAAAGGGCACCCGTGGGAGATAGTGCGGCCTCAGTATTCCTGCGTTGTCAACTACTACGGCCGCGCCGAAAACGCCCGTCGTCCCGATAATCCCCTGGCCGGGGAATGGAAGGACGCGGAGCGGGTGGTGGCCGTGCCGTTCGATTTTCCCGTTGCCGGCTTCAAGAACTGCACGGTCAACACGCTGCGGCTGTGGTCGGCCGAGGCGGCCGAGGAATTTCTTCCTGATTACGCCAACCATCAGGACTACCTGCGCGCCTGCGAGGACAAATCGCGCACCGGCACCATCACCAAGGTGCTGTTTCCCGATGAGGACGTGCTGCGTGCCACCGAGCTCCGTCTCAAGCAGCAGTTCTTCCTGGTGAGCGCGTCTCTGCACGACATCCTGCGGCGGTTCAAACAGACCAACGAGAGCCTTGCCCAGCTCGGCGAAAAGGTCGCAATCCAACTGAATGGGAGTAACTGCGCGCTTGCCGTGCCGGAACTGATGCGATGCCTCGTGGATCTCGAAAATATCCCGTTCCGGCGGGCCTGGGACATTACGACCAAGGTGTTCGCCTATACCAGCAACGCGGTGTCGCGTGACCACCTTGAGGCATGGCCGGTGTACCTCATGAACCAGGTGTTCCCGCGGCACATGCAGATCATTTACGAGATAAACCAGCTGCACCTTGACAAGGTTCGGGAAAAGATCCCCTTTAATAACGATTTGATCCGCGACCTGTCGCTCATCGCGGAAGGCGAGGTGAAACGGGTGAAGCTGGGGCACCTTGCCGCCCTGACGTCGTATGTTGTCAACGGCGTGTCGGTCGCGCAGACGGGAATTCTCAAAACGGCCGTGTTTCCGGAATTCATGGCCATTGCGCCGGACAAGTTCCTCGCGAAAACCAACGGTGTTTCGCACCGCCGCTGGCTCCTGTGTTCCAACCGGCCCCTCGGCGATCTTATTTCAAAAACCATCGGCGACGGATGGATAAAGAATCCGGAAGAGCTCTCGAACCTCGAACCGCATGCCGGCGATGCGCCGTTGCTGGAAGCGGCGGCGACCATCAGGCTCAAGGCGAAAAAGATCCTTGCCGCGTACATTCTGGCGGAAACGGGCGTCGAAGTCGATCCCGAGGCGATGTTCGATGTCCAATGCAAGAAAATCCATCTTTACAAACGCCAAGTGCTGCACGTGCTCAACATCCTGTCGCGGTACCTCAGGATCAAGGGCGGGGAGGCCCTGCCGGTGCGCAGGGTCCACGTTTTTTCCGGCAAGGCGGCGCCGGCCGACCAGCTCGCGAAGCAGGTGATACGCCTCATCACCATCGCGGCCGATGTCATCAACGGCGACGCGCAGATCGGCAACGCGATCAAGGTCGTGTTCCTGCCCGATTACGGCGTTTCACTCGCCGAAAGAATAGTCCCTGCCGCGGACCTGTCCGAGCAGATCGCCACGCCGGGGCAGGAGGCGAGCGGCACCGGCAATACGAAGTTCGCGATCAACGGCGGGCTGCTCATGGCCAGCAAGAGCGGCTCCAATATCGAGATCATCGAACGAACGGGCGCCGAGAATGTCTTCGTGTTCGGCAGGAGCGCCCAGGAACTCCCTTCTGTCAACCGTTACCAGCCGTACGACATTCTGTCCGCCAGCCCCGTCCTTTCCGGCGTTTTCAGGCTGCTGCAGTCACTGTTGGAGCACCTGCCCCAGAACACGCTCTCCATCCGGCCCCTGCTGTCCACCCTCATGGACTCCGACCGGTATTTCGTGCTTCTGGACTTCGACGATTATGTCAGGAGGCAGAACGATGCCGACACCCTCTACACCAATAAAAAAGAATGGACCAAGAGAGGGCTTGTCAATATCGCGCGCTGTGGTTATTTTTCAATCGACAGGACAACCAAGGAATATGCGCGCGATATCTGGAGAGTAAATCCGTAATGGTCAAAAAAGAAGAAAAGCTCACCGGCATCACCATCGTTCCGGGAAAAGGGTTGGGCATCGCCTATTTTGTTGGACGGGGCGTTGAGCAGCCGTCAAAGGTTTCCATCTCCCGCCAGGAAATCGGCGACCAGATCATGCGGTTCAACGAGGTCCGCGAAAAGGCAAAAAAAGATTACACCAAGCTCGCATCAAGGGCTGATTCGTCAGTCCCGCCATCAATTCTGCCCATTTACGGCCAGATCATTGACGATCCCTCTTTCATAGGCCAGGTGGTCGAAACCATTTCCACCAAGCTGTATGATCTCGAGACTTCGATACAGGTGGTGCTGAACGACCTTGTCAAACGGTTCAACGCGGCGGATACCCCGTATCTGAAGGAACGGAGCGGGGACATTGTCGAGGTGTGCGAAAAGCTCATTTCATACCTCTACGAGGACGATGGCAGGACAAAGGGGTTCATGGAGCCCGTGGTGCTCGTGGTGTTGCGGACCTTCACCCCGTCGGACATCCTGTCATATGACAAGAGCAAGATCCGGGCGGTGATAAGCGCCAGCGGCGGTAAAACCTCGCACGCGGCGATCATCGCGCGCGCCTATTCGATCCCGGTCGTTTCGGGCATCAGGGACCTGCAGAATTGCGTCTATCCCGGTGACCAGCTCTATGTTGACGCGGACAAGGGCGTCGTTTACGTCCGGCCGAGCCCGACCGTGGTGAGCAGGGCGCCCAAGCAGCGGGAGCACCAGGAGGAGCTTGACAAACTGCAAGCAAAGTGGCAGCGGCCGGTGTACACGAGGGACGGCATACACATCGAGGTGCTGGCCAACGTCTCCCTTCCCGAAGACGCGGACGAGGCGGCCCGCTACGGCGCCGACGGCATCGGGCTGGTACGCACCGAATACCTGCTCTCGAACCGGAAAAGCTTTCCGGACGAGCAGTCGCAGCTTGAATATTATGAAAAAATTTTCTCGAAGGCGGGAAGCAAACACTGCGTCGTGCGGGTGATGGACATCGGCGGGGACAAGGTGCCGGAATTTTTCGACATGCCGCCGGAGTTCAATCCGTTCATGGGGTGGCGTGCCATCCGTATCCTGCTCGAACGCAGGGAGCTTTTCGAATCGCAATTGGCCGCGATCATGAAGGCGGGAAAGAAGCGGAATTATTCCATCATGATCCCCATGGTCACCACGCTGCAGGAATGGCTTGAAGCAAAAAGCATCATCGTCCAGATGGCGGAAAAACTCAACGTGAAGATGCCGCAATGCGGAGTTCTGTTCGAGGTCCCATTGGCAATACTCGAGATGAATATGTTCATGAAAGAGATTGATTTTGCATCGATTGGCACCAACGACCTCATCCAGTATCTGAGCGCCGCCGACCGTAACAATTCCAAAGTGAACTATCTGTATAATCCCATCGAGCCTGCGTTTCTGCGCATCATTAAAAACGCCATCAACGTGTCAAAAGACAACGGCAAACCGCTTTCGATTTGCGGCGAGATGGCGGGAAACGCGTTTCACACGACCCTGCTGGTCGGACTCGGATTAAAAAGATTCAGCGTGATTCCAAGGACGATTCCCATTTTGAAAGAACTTATTTCCCGCATCAGTTTTGCCGAGGCGGCGGAAAGCGTGTCCCACGTCGATTCGTTTGATTCAACGGAAGATGTCGCGAAGTGGCTCAAGAATCTGAACAAGCGGCTGCTGGGCGATGTGATGGAGCGACTGCCCGTGACCGCGGAAGTGTAACCAAGAATTATTATTTCCCCGGCTTCAACAATATCCCGCTGAAATATTTGACATGGATGCCGAGTGCCTTTCGCGCATAAAACGGCGTATGGCCTCCGGGCCGTTCAAAATATTCGTGGGCGATGTTGAGCGCGAGCATCTTTTGATGCGTCTTGCGATTGCACGGCAGCGCAAAATCGGATGTCCCGCAGTCAAGGATGAGCGTTTTGTTTTTGCCCGCCAATTTTTCGCAGAGCGAAAAGAAGGAATTGCTCGTCCATGAAGAGGCGTTAGCGGCATAACCGCCCAAAACTTCAGCCAAATCCCACTCGCCTGGAAATTCCGAGAGGTCCATGATTCCGCTGATGCTTCCCGCGCCGCAATAGAGATCAGGGTGTTTTGCAAGCAGTGTTGTCGCGCCGTGGCCGCCCATGCTCGAGCCGATAATGACCCGTCCTTTTTCAAGTGACCAAGTGCGATAAGCGCTGTCAATAAACGCAATGACCTCTTTTGATATGTAAGTGTCGAATTTCGACCCTGTTTTTACCCGGCTGTCAATATACCAGGAATTGTAATTGCCGTCTGGACAGACAAAAATCAAATGAAAACTATCCGCATATTCCTCAAGCGGGGAGATTTTTGACCACGATGAATAATCGTTGCTGTATCCATGAAGAAGGTAGATCACCGAAAACTTATTGACGCCGGCCCTGTATTCTCCGGGAGTTACGATGACTGCCTTGAAGCTTTTATTCATGCTTGCGCTGGGAATGGAAACGACGGCTTTGTCCGCAGAAAAAGAGAGAAGAAAGCAGAAAAAAATTATTGGGACGACGAAGCGGAACAAAATGCCTCCTGAGAAAACTGCGGCCAGCGGCTAGAATTCAACGGCCAGCAAAAAAAGCATCAAATGTCATCTGTTGACCGTCAACGGTCAACTTCTTTCCATTCCGATCAGCTTCAAAAACTCATTTCTCGTCGCGTTCTGGCTCCTGAAGCTGCCGAGCATGGCCGAGGTGATCATCTTTGAATTCTGCTTGGTGACCCCCCGCATCATCATGCAAAGGTGCTGTGCTTCTATCACCACGCCCACGCCTTCGGCTTTGATGGGCTTCATGAGGCACGACGCGATCTGCTGGGTGAGCCGCTCCTGCACTTGCAGCCTTCGAGCATAACAGTCGACCAACCGCGCGAGCTTGCTCACGCCGTACACCTTGTTCCTTGCGATGTAGCCGATGTGACATTTTCCGAAAAAGGGGAGCATGTGGTGTTCGCACATACTGTACACTTCAATGTCGCGCACGATGATCATGTGGTCGCATGATTCCGTGAATATCGCTTTTTTGAGGATGTCGCAGGGGTTTTCCCGGTATCCCTGCATCAGGTATTCCAGAGATAATCTTACACGACGGGGCGTGTTGCGGAGCCCTTCGCGCCTCGGATCTTCTCCGATGGCGACGATGATTTTTTTAATGGCATCTTCCATTGATTTCCCTCGAAAAGTATGGCGGTGAATATCAAATATTGTTATTTCATAATATATATTTTGAAGACACCCTCGATTAATCCTCAATTCGGCCGAACGGGCCCGGAGAAAGAATGGCCTCTGGTGATTCATATAAATCGTACCGGAAAGCGCTCTTGCTTCTGGCCATCCTTATTATTGTCCTAATCATCGGCAACAACCTTCTCAAAATCTCGCAAATGTCGTCGCGGCCGATGCGGGCGCTTTTCGGCCAGGAAGTGCCGGACGGCGTGCCGTTTGGCGAGGCGGAAAAAGATTCGGTGAAGAAAAAAATAGCCGGGTTCTGGCAGAGCGTTGCGGCCGTTGATTCGGCCGTGCCGTTTTTGCGGGTGACCGACAAATTCGAGGTCAAGCCGAACGGCATCTACTGGCGCGTGAAATACACCGTGCTCCTGCTGCCGTCGGGCGACAGCGCTTCGTACCTCGTGGCTTCCACCGGGTTCATGAGCCCGTATTGCCATTCCGCAACATCCCCGGACAGCATATCGTGCCAAGTGCATTATATTGGACAGGCGGTCGCGTTCGGCGGCGACAGTTGTTACACCCAATATTCCCGGCCTGATCTTTCGCATTCAATCGTTCCGCAACTGCAGGGCGGAATGCCCAAGCCGGGCGAGGGGGTGGTGGTGGACACGATCTGGTACCTGGCGGCGAACGGCAGGCGTTTCGAGATTGACAATAAAAAATATTCACCGTATGATACGGCCGGGCCCGCGCTCTTCTCCTTTTTTCCCAAGGGCAGCACCGAAATGGTGAATAAAATTTCGCTGAGAGAATGCCGCGGTGACCTGTCACCCGAAACGATAATAAAGCGCGCGCTTGCGTCGGATCTCGCGAAAGTATCGGCGGCGGAACGCTCGCCGCAGGATATTCTTGCGATCATTGACAAATACTACAAGGTGTTGTTTGCGCAGAACCTGGCGCGGCAGGTGACCTTTTTCAGCAAAGGCACCGTTGACCTATCCCTTGCCGTGACGCCGGAGGGCAAGGTGATTGAACCCAACATCACCAAGTCTAAGCCCTTGAACATGAAGCTCAACGCCGCGCTTAAAAAGGAGTTGCTCACCTGGGTGTTTCCGGTATGCAAAAGCCAGAATAAGCCGGTAAAGGTGACGTTTTCATTTGCCTATTGACGGGGTTCAATGGTAACGGGCGTCATTGGACTTATTTTAATGCGCTCTCCGTCGCGCGTAAAAGGCAATTATGGATAAACTCGAACATCTTAAACGGATCATCGGCAAATATAAATCGGCCGTGGTCGCATTTTCGGGCGGCGCCGACAGCACGTTTCTCGCATGGGCGTGCAAAACAGTGCTCGGCGACAAGGTAATGCTCGTTACCGCACATTCAAAGACCTATCCCGAATCCGAACTCGAGGGTACAAAAAAAACGGCAAAACTGCTGGGTTTGAATCACCGCGTCATCGTATCGGAGGAAATAGACATTCCGGGATTTTCGGACAATCCGCCGAACCGGTGCTATTATTGCAAAAGCGAGCTGTTTTCCAAAATTAAAGCGATCGCGGC
This sequence comes from Chitinivibrionales bacterium, assembly GCA_035516255.1. NCBI lineage: Bacteria > Pseudomonadati > Fibrobacterota > Chitinivibrionia > Chitinivibrionales > Chitinivibrionales bacterium. Next base: position 69,911 of record DATJAL010000019.1, read on the forward strand.
AAAGGAGGGCTATGACGCCGTGTTCGATGGCAGCAACAGCGATGATTTGAAGGACTACCGGCCCGGCAGAAAAGCACTCAGTGAGCTCGGCATCATTTCGCCCATGGTCGAGGCCGGCCTCACCAAGGATGTAATCCGTTCATATTCGAAAAGCGCAGGCCTCCCCACCGCCGCCAAGCCATCGTTTGCCTGTTTCGCCTCGCGATTTCCCTACGGCGAAAAAATAACGGAACAGAAACTTTCCAGAGTCGGGGAGTCCGAGTGTATTTTGCGGGAAATGGGGTTCACGCAATTCAGGGTCCGCAGCCATGGCGACCTTGCCCGCATCGAATTCATCCAAAACGAAATGGACCGTGGCTGGTCCATGCGTGCGCAGATTGAGGAAAAACTGAAGCAGAACGGTTTTACCTATGTGGCGATTGACACAAAAGGATACAGGACAGGCGCGATGAACGAGGCGCTGAAACAGTCTGAGCGGAAGTAAAGCGGCCTTTAAGGAACCCGTATGGCAGGCCAACAGAAATTCACCATGGAATTGGACGAAAAGCTCCAAATAATCCGGAATCATGTTTTTGGCGAGCTTGACGAAAACCTTGCGCGGATGCTTACCGATGCGGTAGCTAAAATAGAGCCCAGGCTTAAAAATCCGGACAAGGTGAGGATCCTTGTTTTCTTGAATATAGGCGGCAAGGGGACGTCCAGTGGCCGTAAGATACTCGTGGAAAACATAAAACGTCCGCGCTTTTACAGAATGGCAATTGTCGGCAGCAACCCTTATATGAGGGCATTGGGTGCCTTTATTCTTGTTGCCATGGGAATAAACAAGCTGAAGCTTTTTTCAAACGAGAGGGATGCAATACAATGGCTGAATGAGTGACGGGGGGGCTTCTTGTCCGGTACTAACAATTACAGGGTGCTTCTCGATGAAAAAGAGCAAGTCATCCGGCAATATATCGAGGGCGCGGTTGACGAAGCCGAGGCCATGGATATACAGACCAAAACCGGGGAGGCGATCCCGTTGCTCAAAAATCCCGATCAGGTCAAGTTGCTTATTTTCACTACGACCCTGGGAAAAACAACGCCGAAGGCCAGAAGAATTTTTTATGAAAACGTAAAAAGACCGGCATTGCAAAAGGTCGCAGTCATCGGGACCAGCGCACTTGTAAAAGCGTTCATTACGTTTGTACTCATCATCAGCAACTCGAAAAAGGTGAGATTGTTTACCGCCGAACAGGAAGCATTGCAGTGGCTCCATGAGTGAGATGCCGAAGGAAAAAGATGCACCGGGGAAAGCCCGTTACACCGTGCAGTTCGACGAAAAGCTCCAGATCATTCGGCAGGAAATCGAAGGTGAACTGACCGAGGAAGACGCCCGTGCCCTATCGGCGGCGAGTTCGGCGCTTGTCGACGCCTCGAAAGATCCGGGCAAGGTGCGGATTCTCATCAAACATGCAAATTTCATCAGGACGCCGTCGAAGGCGCGGAAAATATTCATGAACGATCTGAAGCGAAGCAATCTTTACAGAATTGCCGTCGTGGGACAGAGTCCCGGTATAAAGGCGATACTTTTTTTTCTTTCCTTGGCCACCGGCCTTAACAAGATGAAAATGTTCAGCAATGAACGGGAAGCGGTACGCTGGCTGTTTGAATAGCACGGCACCATAGAAAAATTCCCGCCAATTGGAGCGGTGTTCTTCAATCGGGGAACCACAACAATGTCCTCATCGTCCGAAGAATATAAAAAGTCGGTTAAGAAGAATCTCGACCTCATACTCGAGGCGTTTGCGCGCGTCGCGGTCGGAGATTTTTCTAAACGCATCGACCTTTCTCAACTTCCGCCGGACGACGATTTTACCACGACGCTCTGCGGCCTCGACATGATGATGGACGACCTCATCGATGCGCAGAAGGAGCTTGCGGAGATACATCAGAAACTCGAACAGCAGGTTTCTGAGCGGACCTCCCAGCTTACCGCTGCCAACAAACAGCTCAATTGCGAAATAGAAGAACGGAAAAAGATAGAGGCCAGCCTCCGTGAAAGCGAAGAACATTACCGGCTGCTCGCGGAATCGGCCGATGATTTCATCTACATCTTTGACAGAGGCATGAACATTACCTATGCGAATAATGCCGTGACCCGGCTGGTTGGCAGGCCTAAAGAGGAGATCGTAGGAAGAAATGTGCAAGACCTGCTCCCAGTCCCCGGGATCAGACTTCGTTCCATGGACGAGCTGTTGAAGGCAGTTAATGACAAGGTATCCTTGTCGCGGCAGATGAAGATGCGTTTTCCCTCGGGAGAAATTTGGATTGATACGGTGCTCGTGCCGATAGCCGACCCAAAAGGCGACGTCACCTCTATGATGGGAATATCGCGTGACATCACCCAGCAGAAGCAAGCCGCCGATGCCCTTGCTGAACGGGAAAAATTCCTGGCTGATATTTTTTCCAGTTTCCAGGACGGCATCAGCGTGCTCGACAGCGATCTCACCATCCTGCGCGTCAACGCCAAAATGGAGCAATGGTATGCCCATGCTATGCCGATAGTGGGAAAAAAGTGCTACGCGGTATATCATTCACGTACCGAGCCTTGCCACGCGTGTCCCAGCATCGCTGCCATCCGCACGAAAAAAGCGGCCTATGAGGTAGTTCCTCTTCACGGGGAAAATGGCCAGGTGCTCGGCTGGCAGGACCTCTACGCATTCCCCATGTTCGATGAAGGAAGCGGCAAGGTAAAAGGCGTCATCGAGCAGGTGCGTGACATCACGGTCCGGCGCCAGGCGGAGGAAAAACTCAAACAGAGCGAGGCGTTGTTCCGCACGCTCGCCGAAACCGCGGGCGCGGGAATTTTCATCGTTAAAAACATGAAGATATGCTATGTCAACACACGTTTGACGATTGCGACCGGTTATACAAAAGAAGAATTGCTTGGAATGAATTTCTGGGACATTGTCCACCCGGATTTCAGAGAAGAAATCAAGCAACGCTATGCGGCCCGAATGCGCGGGGAACAGTTAAATCCGGAATATGAATTTAAATTTTTAAGAAAAGACGGCACCGATGGATGGGTCAGCCATTTTGTCGGATTGATCGAATATGAGGGCGGGCCCGCGGTCATCGGGACCCTGTTTATCACCACCGAACGCAAAAAGGCCGAACAGGCGCTCGCCGAAGAAAAGGAACTGCTTTCGGTCACCATGGCGAGCATCGGCGACGGCGTCGTGTCCACCGACAACAACGGCGTCGTTCTCACCATCAATAAAAACGCGATGGAAATCGCGGGCGACCTTTCCGGCGGGCCGGCGGGCAGGCATATCGATGAGGTGATGTGCTTTATTGACGAAAAGACAAAGGAGCCTTTTCCGAATATCATCTGCACGATGGTAAAGCGCTATGGAATCCAGCGGCACGAACGGCGCGTCATGCTGCGAAACGCGAAAGGTGCGGAGCGCCTGGTCGATCTTTCGGTCGCGCCCATCACCACCGACAAGGGTGCGACCATAGGCATGGTGCTGGTGTTCAGGGACGTCACCGAGCGGCAAAAACTCGAGGAGGAGCTTTTCAAGGCCAGAAAGCTCGAGTCCTTGGGCGTGCTTGCGGGCGGGATCGCCCACGATTTCAACAACATTCTCACCGGCGTGATCACCAACCTTTTCATGGCCAAGGTAAGGATTAAATCCGATAAAGAAACGCAACAGCTCATTGCCGAAGCGGAAAAAGCGTCGTTCAGGGCGAGCAAGCTCGTGAAACAATTGCTCACCTTTTCAAAAGGTGGCGCACCTGTCAAGGAAGCGGTTTCCGTCAAGGACATCATCGAGGACAGCGTCGGGTTCTGCCTTTCGGGCTCAAACGTCAGTTACAAGCTCGAGATCGCGCCCGATCTTTCCCTGGTGGAGGCCGACCGCGGGCAGATCGACCAGGTGCTGAACAACCTCATCATCAACGCGGACCAGGCGATGCCCAGCGGCGGTCACATCACCGTCAAGGCCGAAAACATAACGCTTCCCGCGGCGGGCCAGGGCGCGGAGTCCCCGGAACCCGCGCTGCCCTCAGGCGCATATGTAAAGGTCACGGTGGCGGACCAGGGCGTCGGGATCCCCAAGGAGGATCTGGAGAAGATATTCGATCCGTATTTCACCACCAAGCCCAACGGAAACGGCTTGGGACTCACCATCGCCTATTCAATCATCAAAAGCCACAAGGGGTTCATCGCCGTCGATTCACAGGTGGGAAAAGGGACCGTTTTTTCATTTTTTCTCCCCGTCGCGCAGCCAGCGCCCGCTCCTTGGGGTCCGGGTGCGCACGCAGCGGGACCGCCCGGGACCATGCGGGTGCTCGTCATGGACGACGACAGCGCGGTGCGGGTCGTCGTCACCCAGCTGTTGAAAAACTCCGGGTACAAAGTTGTTTGCACTTCTTCCGGCGAGGAGAGCATAACGGCATACGGTGAGGCAATGCGGTCCGGCGACCCGTTTGACGTCGTGGTCATGGACCTGACCGTTCCCGGCGGCATGGGCGGCAAAGAGACGGTGCAAAAAATCCTGGAGCTGGATCCCAAGGCCAAGGTAATTGTTTCCAGCGGGTATTCAAACGATCCGATCATGGCGAATTTCAGGGACTATGGATTTTGCGGCGTCATTGCCAAACCGTTCAACATTGATGAGTTCCTCAGCGTAATACAAAAGACGATTGCCGCTTCTTCAACCAAGGATGAAAAAAAAAGTGACCAGGAGCGCTGTCATGCGTAGTGTGAAAATCGTTCTTTGGACCGTGGTTTCGCTGATTGCCGCGGTTTCTTTTGCCGTGGTGGTCGGCCTGGTGAACCCGGCCGAAAAGGTGAATGCCCTGTGGATCGTGACCGCCGCGGCGTGTTTCTTCGCGGTCACCTACCGGTTTTATTCCAGTTTTATCGCCGCAAAGGTGCTGTCGATTGACGAACGCAGAAAAACACCCGCCATCCGCCTCAACGACGGACTCGATTACGATCCCACCAACCGGTGGGTGCTGTTCGGCCACCATTTTGCGGCGATCGCCGGCGCCGGGCCGCTCATCGGCCCCATGCTGGCCGCGCAATTCGGGTATCTTCCCGGCTTTCTATGGATACTCATCGGCTCGGCCCTTGCGGGTGGCGTGCATGACTTCGTTCTTCTCACGGCGTCGGTGCGGCGCAACGGCCAATCGCTCGCGCAGATCGCGAAGAACGAAATCGGACCGGTGGGCGGCTTTGCCGCCTCGCTGGCGATCCTGTTCATCATCGTCGTGGCGCTCGCAGGGCTCGGGCTCGCCGTTGTCAATGCGCTCAAGCAGAATTCGTGGGGGACGTTCACGATCGGCCTTACCATCCCGATAGCCCTGGTCATGGGATTCTATCTGCGGTACCTGCGGCCCGGCAAGGTGGGCGAGGTGAGCCTCATCGGCGTGAGCCTTCTTATCTTCGCCGTCATCGTCGGCGGCAGGATTCCGCATTCGTCAATCGCGCATTTCTTCATGCTCACCGACAAACAGCTGGTGGTCGCTCTGGTCGTGTACGGGTTCGTGGCGTCGGTGCTCCCCGTGTGGATGCTTTTGTGCCCGCGTGATTATTTGTCAACCTATATGAAAATCGGTACCATCTCCATGCTCGCGATCGGGGTGGTGTTCATGGCGCCGGTGCTCCAGATGCCGCCGGTGACCAGGTTCATTGCGGGCGGCGGGCCCGTCATCCCCGGAAAGCTGTTTCCGTTCATGTTCATCACCATCGCGTGCGGCGCCATTTCGGGGTTTCACGCGCTCATCGCGTCGGGCACCACGCCCAAGATGATCATGACCGAAAAGGACATCCGCATGATCGGCTACGGCGCCATGGTCACCGAGGGATTTGTCTCGATCATGGCGCTCATCGCGGCCACCATCCTCATCCCCGGCGATTATTTCGCCATCAACACGAAACTGGCGTTTGACAAGATAGCTGCGCTCGGGTTTCCCGTCTCGCAGATCAACGACCTCTCGGCCATGGTAGGGCTCAATGTGGTGGGCAGGCCGGGCGGCGCCGTGTCGCTGGCCGTGGGCATGACCACGATTCTCTCGCACATTCCCGGCATGAAAGGCGTGATGCCGTACTGGTTCACGTTCGCCCTCATGTTCGAGGCGCTTTTCATTCTCACCACGGTCGACGCGGGAACGCGCGTCGCGCGCTTTTTGCTCCAGGAAATGGGAGGGTACGTTTACAAACCCATGGCGAAGCTGCGCTGGGCGCCGGGCATGATCGGCACGAGCCTGCTCGTGGTGGGCGCGTGGGGATACCTCATTTACAACGGGAGCATCTCCACCATCTGGCCCATGTTCGGCGTCTCGAACCAGCTCCTGGCCGCCATCGCGCTCGGCGTGGGGACCACGGTGATCATCAAGTACGGCAAGGCCAAATATTCGTGGATCACCATCGTTCCCATGGCGTTCATGTTCGTGACCACGCTGACCGCGGCCTGGCAGCTTTTCTCCATGTTCCGCGTGAAAGCTGCGGCCGCAACCGTCGCGGCCGACAAGTTCAACTTCAGCCTCGACGCGACCCTGGTGGCGGTCATGGCGGCGCTTGCGGTGATTTCTCTTGGGGATATGCTTTACAAGTGGTACGGGTATTTGAGGGGGACGAGGGAGATGAAGATGAGCGAGGTGATCGAATATGCGGACGGGGAAAAAGGGGTAAGTGATCCTGGAATTAAATATATGCTTGATTGATGGGATGTTGGATGAAATGTCATTCCATAACAATCGCACTGATGCTTTTTGTGATGTCTTGTTTGGCCGGGAATGCCTCATCTCAAATTAAAGATACAGTCAAAATTCAGAAGCAAGCCGTCAATACTTCCAGCAATGACAGCTTAAAATTTGATTTTCATGTAGTTGGTATCGATTGTGGCGGTCCAAAGGTAAAGCATCATAAAGATACCTCCTCAATAATAAATAAAACTTTAAGGATCCAATTTGTAAAAGGGGGTAGCGGCTGTAATTATAATTGCAGGCTTGATAATAATGGCGATACATTAAATATTCGCTGCGGTTGTATCAAAGGTTCTGAGATGCAACATTTGGCATGTTATCTAATCAAATGCAAAATAACTGGACTCTCAAAAGGAACCTACTTCCTGAACTACGGCAGCGGAATCAAACAAATCCTCATCAAGTAACATTTCTTTCCCAACCAATCTGCCCGATCGGCGCCACTAATGATCATTGACTAAACGGAAATCCGCCGCCGCGTTAGGTGGACCGGAGGGTGAGCAAGAGCGAATTGCCGGCCGACCCTTCGCCGAAGGCGACTTTGGGCGGTCCGGCAACGAGGCCGAAAGGCCGAGCCCGTAGGGAGACCGACCCGAGCCTTTGCGTTAGCAAAGGGGAGGGGAACGCCCAACTTTTTTTCTTACCCTTATTACTCCTTGCCCCCCGCCACAGGCTTAAGATATTTTATATCACTTAAAACCGGAGTGTGGCCCAGCCTGGTTAGGGCACTTGGTTCGGGACCAAGTCGTCGGAGGTTCAAATCCTCTCACTCCGATTTTCTTTTTTCCCCCGGTCCTTTCCCCGCTAAAGAGCATGGGCGCAATGATGCGGCAGGTGCGGTGCCGGGTACTGCCGCCCGGTTGTTTCATGCTTGACAAGAAATTCACCGCAGAGACGCTGAGCGCGCAGAAAAAAATAGGATAGAGTTGAAGGTTGAAAGTTGAAAGTGATAATTCAAACCAAAACGCATTTAACTTTCAACTTTTAACTGTTTCTTTACTTTGTGTACTCTGTGTCTCTTGTGGCAAATTCATTTTTAAGTAGCGATAATGGAAAAACAACGTTTCTTCAAGGACATCTGCGACAGGACCCTCGACAACGGGCTCAAGGTGATCTGTCTCAAGAAAACCGGCGCGCCGGTCGTGTCGGTCCAGCTGTGGTACCGAACGGGCAGCGCCAACGAGCGCGACGGCATACGCGGGATCTCTCATTTTTTCGAGCACATGATGTTCCGAGGCTCGAAAAACGTGGGGCCCGAGGAGCACGCGCGCCGCATCAACGACGTGGGTGGACACTACAACGCTTTCACGGCCGAGGATGTCACCGCGTACCACAACAGCGTTCCCAAGGAATGCCTCGACATGGTGCTTTCGCTCGAGTCCGACCGGATGAACGATCTCATCATCAATGAAAAGGTGCTCGAGACCGAGCGCAACGTTATTGTCGAGGAATTCCAGACGTACATGAACAATCCGCTCACCAAGGCGTTTCTCGAGTTCCGGAAGGAATTTTTCAAGGGCCATCCCTACGAATACAGCGCGCTCGGCCGGATCGAGGACATCCGCACCGTGTCGGTGGCGGACTGCATGTCCTACTACCGGGAATGGTACGCTCCGAACAACGCCCTTCTTGTCGTCGTGGGGGATTTCGACAGCAGCGAAGTGGTGTTTGACAAGGTGGAAACAAATTTCAAGCGGCACGGGAAGCAGACCGCCGTCAGGGCGAGCAATGCCGTCGGCCAGCCAGCCTACCGGAACCTGTGGATGAAACGCGCCGTTGATTTTGACGTGCCCGTGTGCGTGATAGGGTATCCTGCGCCGCCCGCGTCGGACAGGGACGCGCTGCCGCTCGAGATTCTGCAGCTCATCCTTTCGCAGGGCGAATCAAGCAGGATGCACCGGGAGATCGTGCGGAAACGCTCGCTCGCCGTGATGGCGGGCGGCATGAACCAGAGCCTCAAGCGCTCGGGAATGTCCCTGTTTTTCGCCGTGTTCACGCCCAACGTTTCGCAGCGCCGCGTTGAAGAGGCGATCCTTAAGCAGATTGACGCGGTGCGAACGCAGGGAATATCGGAACATGAAATGGAAAAAGTGAAAAACTCGGTGCTCACGAACCGGGTCTATGAACTGTATTCCTGCGACCATGTTTGTCAGAAACTGGCATATTCCGAGGCCATTGAGGGAAATTACCGGTTGTGGGTGGAGCGGCTTTCAGCGCTCGAGGCCATGAGCGTGGAAACGCTCATGCAGGCCGCCCGGCGCTACTGGGTCGAGGCTGGCCGGCACACGCTGTATCTTAAGCCGAAAAAAATCAACCCGCTTCTCTATGCGGCGGGGATATTCAGGAAGCTTATTCCGCAATAGGAAAAAATAGCCACAGAGCCACGGAGACACAGAGAAGAAAATGATAATTAAAAAGAATACTTGCATACAACTCTAATTGTTTTCTCAGTGTCTCCGTGCCCCTGTGGCAGAATTAATTTACGCCGGCTCGAATCTAACAGGATTCCGATATGTCGGAAAAAAACATTTACACCTTTCCCCCCATAATCCAGGAAACGCTGGCAAACGGCCTTCATCTGATGCTCGTTGAAGACCACGAGCAGGAAGGCATCACGCTGGCCTTCCAGATGCCCGCCGGCGAATTCTGCGATCCCGTTTCCTTTGAAGGCGCCACCGAGCTGGTGATCGGCCTGCTGCTGAAGGGGCCGTCGTCGCTCACGCCCGAGGAATTCTCCGATCAACTGGAGCACGCCGGCGCCGGCCTGTTCACCGACGTCGGGGACGAGCACACCATCATCGGCTGCAAAATGCTTGCACGCCCGTTTGATCTTATCATGCCGCTGTTCTGGAACATGCTAGGCAACCCCGGACTCAGCCCCAAAGAGCTCGCACGGCTGAAGCGGGAAATGATCACCGGCCTGCAAGCCGAACTTGCGGACCCCATGTCCATTGCAAACCGCCATTTCGGCAGCGTGCTCTGCGGCGCGGCGCATCCGGTGGGAAGAGTGCAGACGATACAATCGGTCAAGAAGATAACCATGCGACAGATCAGGGAATATTACGATTCCCTTGTGTCGCCGGAAAACGGCTCCCTTGTGATCGCCGGCGATTTTGACTCACGCGAAGTCATGCAGAAATTCCGGCCGTTCATTGAATCATGGAAAAAAAAGCGGAAAATACCGGTTGAAGCGGCCGGCACGCTGCCGCCGCTTTCTTCAAACAGGATACGCCTTATTGACAAGAAGGATTTATCCCAGGTGTCCTTCATCATCGGGTATCCCGTGTGCGGCGAGCTCGACCCGATGCGCAACGAGCTGGCCCTGGCGAATTACATCCTCGGCGGGGGGAATTTTTCATCGCGTCTCATGGCGCACATCCGCTCGCAGGAGGGAAAAACCTACGGCATTTCGTCGCAGTTCTCCTGCAACCGAGGCTTCGGCATTTTTTCCATTGCAACGTCGACGCAGACCGCAAAGGCCGCAGAGATGCTCACGTCTATAATGGACGTCTGCCGCACCTTTGCGGAAAACGGCGTTACCGGTGAGGAACTTGACAAGGCCAAAAAATTCGCGCTCGGAAGCATGGCGTTCCAGCTCGAGGGAATCGTTAATGTCGCTGAAAAACTCCTGTGGCTCAGGGAATTCGGAAGGGACGTTTCATACATCGAACGGTTTAACGAACGGATTGAGGGAATCACGCTGCAAGGCGTCAACGATGCGATTCGCAAATACCTGTCGTCCTCCCATTATGCAATCACGGCGGTGGGGAAGAAGGAGGAAATCCAGAACATTCTTGCCGCGTACGGTGCCGTCGAGACCGTGGATTTCCGGAAGAATCCCTGACGGTTGGCAACCGAACCATGAGATGATATATCCGTTGCGGGATTTTTCATTTAAACCTATTTTTACTAAGCAGTTCATTAGTATGTTGACATTAACACGCTACGTATGATAATTCTGGATGATCAAAGAATGACTTGATGATGTCGGGCGAGTTCTGCAGCCAACGCAATGTACCAACGACTTTACTTTTTAGCATTTCTGGCCCGGGAATGAAGGAGCGTCCGACTTTCGGTTTCACAGTGTTCCAAACCAATTCATCCGGGTTTGTTTCAGGTGAATACGACGGGAAACGGATGAGACGGATTCTGCCATTATACGATTCGATATGCTTTCTAACCTTGGTGCTTCTATGAACCGGATGACCGTCAACTATCAGGTAAACCCTATTACGTCGATTGTGAATCAAACGATCTACAAATTCGCAAAAAATGTCGGCGCTCACCGTTTTCTCCGTCACCATGAAGCGCATCTCTCCTTTTCGGGTTATCGCCGAAACCATATTCAAACCAAATCGAGCACCAGTGGCCGGGACTTTTGGCGTCTTCCCGCGAGGCGCCCACGTGGTTCCCGCATGGTAGTCAGAACGAATTCCCGCTTCGTCAGCAAAAAATACCGATGCATGCTCTGCCTTTGCACGCGCCGCGATTCGTGGAAACTCATGATTCATCCATTGATCGACCGCATTCGGGTCCTGCTGGTAGGCTCTAAACAACGGCCTCTGACAAGTCAATCCCAACTTCGCCAACAGCCGACCTACAGAAACCACACTCATGGAAACACCATGTTTTCGCCTAATCAAATCACGGATCATTTCCCGTGTCCACAGAGCAAACTCGAATTTCAATTGCAAAGGGTTCTTCCCAACAACGGTACGATAAATCCATCGTATCTGTGTCGTTGCCAATTTCGGTGGACGGCCAAACAGCTTCTTTGCTTGAAGAGCTTGCCATCCTCCCGCATTGTATGCTGCAAGCCACCGGTAAATGATAGCACGTGTCATCCCCAGGGCAGCTATCACTTGCTCGGGGCTTTGTCCGCCTTGAACCGACTGAACTGCACGAATACGGATCGCTTCAAGCGTCTTATGATCCAACTTCCTACCATCGAGCTTCTTTGTCTCCATGGTAGTAATATATATTATGCATACTTACTTATGAACTGATTAGTAACTCTGATTATGTTGAAAGGCGCAGCCCGCGCTTTCCCCGTGACTTGGCGCGGGGTTAGCGGGCGACGATAAAATATTCTATTTCCATGGCCAAGGAAAAATCCCCGACACTTAGGGCGGGATTCTTCAATGAAATAATGAAATGATGACCTTGATTTGAACTTATCAGTCTTTGTTTTCAAAATGAAAGTGCTGTTGTTTAAGGCATGGCACAAAATGGCCAAGGTTTTCTTAAGTCTGGGGAGCAACAAGGGCGACAGGGCGCATTATATTGCGGCAATGGAAAGACGGCTTAAGTCCGTTTTGCTTCCTCCGGTTAAACGGTCGCGACTTATGAAAACGGAACCAGTGGGGGTTGAGGGAAAGCAGCGCTGGTTTTATAATCGGGTTATATGCGGAGGATACCGGAATTCGGTGCGCGGGCTGCTTTCCCAATGCAAGGAAATTGAAACCGCGCTGGGACGCACGCACAAGAAAAAGTTGGCGTCCAGGACTGCGGATGTTGATATTCTTTTTTTTGGGAATTCAATAATAACCGAAAAAGATCTTGTCGTGCCGCACCCACGCATCCGTAAAAGGCGATTTTGCTTGGAAGGCCTGGCAGAACTTGCGCCGAATTACAAAGTGCCGGGCATGCGCCTCACGGTTTCGCAGCTGTACAGCAACATGACAAGTGCTGTGCGCAGACAGAAGGTTGCTTTTATGACTACGCAGGCGCATTCGGCGAGGGGCGCGAAATGAGCTCCCGCAGCCTCCGTCTTCCGCGGCATATAAAACACGTCAGCGTCGAGGGGGTGCTCGGCGTGGGAAAAACCGCCCTGTGCCGCATTCTGGCCGCGCGGTGCGACGCGCGTCTCGTACTCGAAGAGGGCGAGGAAAATCCCTTTCTCCAGAAATTCTACAGGAACCGGAAATCATTCGCGTTCCAGACCCAGCTCTGGTTCCTCCTGTCGCGGTACCGCCAGCTTTCCGAGACCTTTGTGCAGCTCGACCTGTTTCACGACGTCACGGTGCTCGACTACATGTTCGCGAAGGACCGGATATTCGCGGCGGTCAATCTTGACGAAAATGAACTCGCCCTGTACAACAGCATCGTTTCGGCGCTCGAGGAGCGGGTGCCCATGCCCGATTACGTGGTGTACCTGCAGGCGTCCACCGAGGTGCTGTGCCGGCGCATCGAAAAGCGCGGCAGGCCCTTTGAAACGGACATCGACGCCGACTACGTCGAACAGCTCAACCAGGCGTACAACCATTATTTCTTCCATTACACCGACTCGCCGCTGCTCATCATCAACACCAACGACATTGACTTTGTGGAGAACGACGCCGATCTCGACGAGATGTTGCGCGAAATCTGCAAGGCGCTTCCGGGCACCAATTTTTTCCAGCCGCCCGATACCGCGACCAAGGACCGGCTGAAGGAAAGAAAAATCCCGAAAGGACTGTAGCGCGCCATGAAGATCGTCACCAGCCCTTCGGAGATGAAGACCCTTTCCCTGACCTTTCAGAAGGCGGGGAAGCGAGTGGGGCTCGTCCCCACCATGGGTGCGCTCCACGCCGGCCACCTGTCGCTGCTCAAGACCGCCCAGCAACTCTGCGACGTTTCCGTCATGAGCATTTTTGTCAATCCCGCGCAGTTCGGCCCTTCGGAAGACCTGGCAAAATACCCGCGGCCGTTTGCCGAAGACTGCAGAAAGGCGGAAGAAAACTGGTGCGACGTCGTGTTCGCTCCTTCCGAAGCGGGCATGTATCCCGCCGGCTATTCAACGCACGTGAATGTGGAAAAAGTGACCGACCGGCTGTGCGGCGCAAACAGGCCCGGGCATTTCAGGGGCGTCGCGACCGTGGTGCTGAAGCTCATCAACATCGTCATGCCGCAGGTCGCGGTGTTCGGCCAGAAAGACGGCCAGCAGTGCATTGTCATAAGGAGAATGGTCGCAGACCTCAACGTGCCGGTAAAACTCGTGATCGCGCCAACGGTGCGGGAAACCGACGGCCTTGCCATGAGCTCGAGAAACACCTATCTTACTCAGGATGAACGGAGCGAAGCGGCGCAGATTCATAAAGGCCTTGCCGACGCGCTTGCACTTTACGAATCAGGAGAACGCACAGCCGCCGTCCTTTGTTCGGCGGTCAGGGACGCCTGCAAGGATTCGGCGACTTTTTCGGTTGAATACATCGAGTTGGTCGACGCCGTGACCGCGCATCCGGTTTCCGCCGTTTCCGGACCGGCGCTTCTGGCCGTTGCGGTGAGGACTCGTGAAAGCAAGACGCGGCTGATTGACAACATCGTCGTAGGAGGATCGCTTTGATGAACGCCCAGGGGCAAAAGGTTCCCATCATCTTTAATCTTTTTCCGCGCCATTATGCCACGATGGACGATTGGATCAAGGCGATCCCGCATGTCGCGTCAATGGGTTTCAATTGGATATTTGTCAATCCTTTCCATGCCACCGGGTTTTCGGGCAGCCTGTATGCGATCAAAAATTATTACGAGCTCAATCCGCTGTTCCTGAAAAAGGACGGCGACACCGCGGACTGGCGGCCGCTCAAGAAATTCGTCGCGGCCTGCAAAGGCGCCTCGATGGACGTCATGATGGACCTCGTGATCAACCATACCGCGTTTGATTCGTTTCTCGTCAAGTCCAACCCGGTGTGGTACAAGCGGGACGCCGGGGGGAAGCTGGTGAGCCCGCATGCCATTGACCCGGCAAACGCCGACAACGTGACGGTGTGGGGCGACCTTGCGGAGATTGACAATTACGAAAGCAAGGACAAGAAAGGGCTGTGGGACTACTGGAACAAGCTGGTACAGTATTTTCAGGAAATGGGCATCGCGGGTTTCCGCTGCGACGCGGCGTATCAGGTGCCCGCGGAGCTGTGGTCATATCTGATCAACGCGGCAAAGAAACGCTACCCGCGCTCCGTTTTTCTCGCGGAAACGCTCGGATGCACGCTGGAGCAGATGGCCGAAATGAAAGGCACGGGTTTTGATTTCCTGTACAATTCGTCGAAATACTGGGAGTTCGATAAGCCCTGGTGCCTCGAACAGCATGAGGAAAACAAAAAGATCGCGCCGTCGATCAGCTTTCCCGAATCGCACGATACACCGCGGCTTGCCGCCGAAAAACCGGGCACCATACAGGTCCAAAAGATGCGGTATGCCTTTGCCGCGATATTTTCCTCGGGACTGCTCATGCCCGCAGGATATGAATACGGCGCTAAAAACAGGATGGACGTGGTAAAGGGTTCGCCCAAGGACGTTGAGCAGCCCCAGTGGGAATTGGCCGGCTGGATAAAGCAGATGAATGAGTTCAAGTTAAGCCAGCCGGTGCTGTGCGAGGAAGGCACGTGGAGGCCCCTTACCGAATATGATGCTGAATTTATGTTTCTCGAAAAGCAATCGGACAACGAACAGAAACCCGTGCTTGTGTGTGTCAATAAAAATTCCGAAGGGGAGCTTGAGATCGCCGCCGCGGACCTGCCCGAGGAAATCAGGCATTATAAAAAAATGGTTCGGCTTACCGCAGATGCATTCAAAGAAACGCCGGTTTCGCACCATATCATGCTGAAACCCGCCGATATAATCGTCTTTCTGCGATGACGGATTTAGCAGGCTGTTGAAAAAGTCGCTTTTCCTGGTTCGAAAAGCTCACCACGAACGGTGTTTGTGCGCGGATTCCGGCACTTTTCCGTTCGCCCTGAGCCTGTCGAAGGGTGAACGAAGACTTTTTTCCACGCCCTGGCAGTGGAAAAAACCCGCATTACTTCAGTACAAGGCTTCCAAAAGGTATTTGGATGAGCTGGTACAGCGTGTCGCCGCGCGGTTGTTCAAGAAGAATTTTGCTGTACGTCACTTCCCCTGAAATCTTTTGTCCAAAAGCAAGCGAACCGCCGTCATGCCATGCCTTCAGGTATAATGCCCAGCGCTTTCCGTCCGCCGACGCCGCCATTGCCCGGCCCTGCGCCTGCACCGCCTCGGGCTGCGATTTGTTGTAAGCGCCTTTTCCCGCAACCAGGAAGCAGCCGTCCGCCGAATCAAAAGAAACCTTTTTCAAATCACCGAGGGAAGCATTGCTCTGCGAGCGGGTATTGGCATACACCGCATTTTCAAGCTTTATCAGAAGCGATAAAAGGGAATCGTATTTTGCAGAGTCAAACGGCACGGCGTTTGACGGCGGGCGGGCGGGGACCGCGGATGATGGCGATGTTCCCTGGTACTCCGACGGCTGCAGCTTGCACGAGGCAATGGACAAATAAAAAAACAGGAATGCGGTGATTGCGGCGGTGAAATGTTTCATGGTATTTTAATCCTTGCTGATTTGTGCATGATAAAGATACATACTAGAAAATAATTATCATCAATAATCGCAGTGACAAACTAAAGTCTTCATGAGCCAAAAGAAAAAAGCCCTTTTCCTTGACCGGGACGGCGTCATCAACGAAGACAGCGACTATCCCCACAAACCCGGGCAAATCGTGTTCAATCCGGGCGTGTTTGACCTGTGCCTCCAGGCGCAGGAAAAAGGCTATAGCATCGTCGTTGTCACGAATCAGGCGGGCGTCGCAAAGGGCCGTTTCACCGAGGCCGATGTTCAGGCGCTTCACCGATGGATGGCGCAGCGTTTCCTTGAAAAGGGGATCACCATCGCGGGGTTCTACTATTGCCCTTTTCATAAAAACGGGACCATCGAAGAATATAAAAAAGACTCCGACTGCCGCAAACCCAAGCCGGGAATGTTTTTAAAGGCCGCGGAGGACCTTGATATCGATTTGTCAAAGTCAATCATGGTGGGTGACAAGCAGTCGGACCGCATCGAGCTTCCTGAATTGAAATGTTTTGTCATTAAAAGCCGGTATTCAGGCGATAATTACGACTTTGGCGATATCGACAAGGTGAAAGATGTTCTGTAAAATAAAATGAATCCGGATTACCTGATGTCAACACGCCAAAACATCGAGGAGTGATTGTGGACAAGAAAAACAGCGCCGCTGCGGTCACTGCGCCGCAGAAGTTCAAATGGAGTCCGGTATTCTCAAACAGCTATGTCATCATCTGCGGAATTGCCCTTTTGGTCGTCATCGTGTTCACGCCGTTTCTGTTTTCCGACAAGATGCTGTTCGGCTCCGACACCATGAACGGGCTTGACTCGCACGTGTTTCTCAAGAATTCGCTGGGTAAATACCACCAGTTTCCGATGTGGTTCAACTCGAGGCTCGGCGGCATGCCTTCAATCGACGCCATGTTCGGCGACGCCATGTATCCGCCTACGCTGGCGATCAACGCCGTGCAGCCGATTCCGAGGGCGCTGGGCCTGCGCCTCGTGTTTCACGTGTTTCTCGCCGGGTTGTTTTTCTTTTTACTCTTACGGAAAGGCTTCAACATGCCCGCGTACATCGCGGGCATCGGCGCCGCGTTTTACATGCTCAACCCGGAATTTTTCTCCCACGTGTATCCGGGGCACGACGGAAAGATGTTCGTGATCGCGTGGCTGCCGTTTCTCATCTGGCGCATGAAGGCGCTCATGGACAGGCCGTCGTTTTTAAACTCGACCCTCATGGCCCTCGGCATTGCCGCGTGTTTGTTCACCTCGCATCTCCAGATGTCCTACCTCATGCTGTGGGGTTGTTTCTTTTACTGGGTGATAGCGATGATTGTCGCATGGCGCAGGGAAAAGAAGGTGTTGCCCCTTGTAAAAATCGGCTGCTATTTCTGGATGGCCGTCGCGATAGGGATGGGCCTCGCGTTCATACAACTCCTCCCGCCGTTCATGTACGTTCGTGAGGCTTTTTCCGTGCGCGGCGTCGACCGGGGGTTCGAATATGCCGCGTCATGGTCGCTGCACTGGCCCGAGGCGTTTTCGATGTGGGTGCCTGATTTCGGAAACACCCTCGATTTCTACTGGAGCGAAAACGCGTTCAAGCTGAACAGTGAATACGCAGGCGCAATGGCGCTGTTGTTTGGCGTCATCGCCGTCGTCCAGAAGCCAAAAAACCTGTGGAGGATTTTCTGGGCAGCGTTTGCACTGTTCGCCCTGCTGTACGCGATGGGCGTGCACACGCCGGTGTTTTATCTCATGTACTACCTTGTCCCCGGCGTAAAGAAATTCCGCGCCAGCAGCATGTTCATGTTCTGGTTTTCGTTCTCCGCGATCCTGCTCGCGAGCCTGTTTTTCAAGGACGTTGCCGCGGGATGGTTCAACGGATTTTCCGAGGAGCGGAAAAAAAAGTGGGTGAAGGGATTGCTCATCGCACTCGGCTCGATCACCGTGCTCACTCTGTTGTTTTCCATTAAAGGATTCGTTACCGCGGTCATGCAGCCGCTTACCACGGCGCTTGCCGACACGCAAAAGATCCGCGTGTTTGACGCGAATTTTTCAAAGAATTTTGTCCCGTTTTTATGGCTGTGGTGGTTTTTCGCCGGCGCGTCCCTGCTGCTGCTCATGGGCGTCGTAAGCAATAAGGTCGGCAAGTACGCCTTTCTCACCGCGGTGCTGGCATTCGGCCTCATTGACATCACGCGCGTTGACGCGAAATTCATTAAAACGATAAATCCCAAGCCGTATTTTTACGCGGAGCAGGCCATCACCGATCTGCAGGCGGAGATGGCGCGTGAACCTTTCAGGTGTTTTACTCTGCCCGGCGCGCTGCCGCAGGGCGGCGAGGGGATTCACGGGTTGGAAGGCGTTGGCGGGTTCCACGACAACGAGCTGTGTTGGTACCGGCAATTTCGCGGCGACCAGCAGGACCGGAACTACTTCACCAACCTGATCGGCGTCATGCAGGACGGAAGGCCCTATTTGAAGCCCGATAACTTGAAAGACGGCAACGCGTTCCTCAACATCGCAAATGCAAAGTATTATCTGGTCCGGCAGAACGATGAATTGTTCAAGATTCCGAACGAGGGTGCGCTGCCCCGTATTTCGTTTGCGCCGGGATATGTTGTTATGGACAGCGCGGCCGTTGTGGGTGCTCTCAAGACCGGCGCCTACGACTACCGGCACAAGGTATGCCTGCTTCAGGAACCCGAGGTAAAACCGGCGCCTTCCGCTGATTCCCTTGCGTCAACTCCCGCGTCGGTAAAATGGGTTGCCTACACCCCGAATTATCGCAAGGCGGAGGTCGCCGCCGGCGTTGACGGGTTCCTCCGCATTTCTGAGGTGTATTATCCGGGCTGGAAGATCCGCATAGACGGAACGCCGGTGAAAATTTACCGGTCCGACCTGGCGTGGATGGCGGTGAATTTCCCGAAGGGAAGTCACACCGTGGAAATGATCCCGCAATCGCTGTATCTTGGGAAAGCGGAGATGGTGTCGTATCCGATGATGATATTGCTGGGGATGTATTGGATTGGATTGGGCGTGGTGAGGTTTGCAAAGAGAAAAAAATGAATTTTACCGCGCACTTTGCTTCAATGTCTTTCAATCGAATGTGATCAGACAAATTACTTATTGGATTGGAATACTTCCCGATAAAAATCTTCTTGGATTTTCGCCACTTCTTCCCACGTAAAATTCTGCGCCCATTTATAGCCGTTTTTTCCCAGCCTTTCCCGTAAACCGGGATCGGCGAGCAGCAACGCCATCTTTTCCGCAAGCGCGTCAACGTCTTCCGGCGGTACGAGAAGCCCTGTCACATTTTCCTTTATTGCATCAGTCAAGCCTTGGACCCTGGTGCCGAGCGTTGCCCGGGAACACGCCGCCGCCTCAACGGCCGCTATGTTCCAACCCTCGAAGCGAGAAGGCATGCAGACAAATGCTGCGGACTGCAGCAGTTCCTTTCTTTTGTCGTCATTGATGTTGACAAGACATTGGATTCGATCCCGATAGGGCGAATCCTTAATCCTTTTCAATACCCAGTTGACATTGGTTTCCTGGCCGCGGCCCGCAATGATGAGTTTGTATTTTGGAAACCTGCTTGCGATTTTTTCAAATGCAGGGATCAGAATGTCAAGCCCCTTCATGTGAACGTCGATGCGGCCGAAGCAAAGAACAAATTCATCAAATGCGGCGGAGGCTGAAAAGAGGGAGCTTTCAAAACTGACATACCCGGCCTTTGCCCGTATGTTTTTTCTCTTGGATAAAAGATGGCTGGCCATGCTGTCCGTAAGGGTGATGTAGTTCTTTCCGAATGCAAGCGCGGCCTTCTCGGCAATCCAGGGGAATATTCCCAAGACGTTATATTTTTTGAAGACTTCATTTCCGGTGATATGGAAGAATAAGACCACGGTTTTTTTGGGCTTTAACAGAAAAGTGAGTACGGGTGAATAAATTGAATAAGGAATGGCGATTATGTCTGCGTCTGAAAATAAGCTTTTTAACGTTGCGATCAGAGAAAAAGAAATTCTGCTTAATAAATAACTCGCCGGGAGTCCAAGATGGCGAAGGGCAAAATGAGGCTCGCCGCTGTTCTTCGCTCCAGGGAAATTTCCGGTGAAAAATCTCACGTAATGGCGCGCCGAAATAAGCTGATGGACTTTTATTTCGCGCATGGCGCCGCCGCCGCCGCAGCGCGGGTTGTCAATATCGTCGTAGCAATACACGTCAATTAGCACTTCGTATTTCCTGTTTTCGGCAATTCCGCCTGAAAAAGGAGCCTGTTTTTTATATCTTTTACTTCTTTACCGCCGCCCAACAGCAGCGGGATTCCGCCGAGCAGTTTCAAGGATATGGAAAAAAAACCAAGGACAATGTAGATACCGAGCTGCTCTTTTGTCAGACCCACTTGTGAAAACATCAGGGCAAGCAGTCCTTCCCTTATGCCGAGGCCATTCGGCGTGAGTGGAATGGAGATACAGAGGATTTCGATAATTGGGAGATACAACAGGCATTCAAAAAGGATGAATTTTCTTGAAATGCCGTAGATGACAAAACATGCTCCAGCGGTTATAGTAACTTGCATGAAAAGTGTGACGAGTACTACCACAAGAAGATAACCCCGGGCCGCTCGGTACCTGTAAATCGCTTCACGTATATTCTCCAGCGCTTTGAGAAAGCGCAGCGGTATAATTTTGTAAAGCAGCTTGCGCATCGGTCCGGTGGCGCGTTTTGAGAACGAAAGGTAGAAGAGGACAATCAGGACGCAGAATGCGGATACGATTGATTCGAAGAAACCTTTCGGAAGCGTTGATCGGTCAATGCAAAC
Organism: Chitinivibrionales bacterium; assembly: GCA_035516255.1. Taxonomy (NCBI): domain Bacteria; kingdom Pseudomonadati; phylum Fibrobacterota; class Chitinivibrionia; order Chitinivibrionales; species Chitinivibrionales bacterium. Next base: position 90,820 of record DATJAL010000019.1, read on the forward strand.
CAGTCCGAATACCGACATAAAGGCCAATGCAAACAGGCCGATAATGCTCGCCACCCATGAAGATCCCCAGCTGAGTGAGTACCCAGCTTCTTTAGAAAGGAGCATTGCGCGTACGACATTCTGCGCCCCTGAAGATGGCAGCACAATTGAGAAGTAGAGGCCGACAAAGTGCGCCCTGAGCGTTTTGGCAATGGTCAGGCCGCGATCAAATGTGCGGAGCAGTATCCACCATCGGATGCCCTGGAGAAACATACTCGAGACGATGACGACGAAAAGGAGCGGAACGGTCCACCATGCAATGCTTGCCACCGTATGTGCCATTTGGTTCCATTTGATACTTAAAAAAATCCATGCAATGGGCACAATCGCCACTAGAAAGCGGAGCGGCAGCAGAAGGAAATTTTTAAAAAAGCTTTGGGCGCTCAAAATATGTATTTTTTGAATGATGAATGTCCGATTATGTTCGTTATCAATATACACCATTGACAAAACCAACGCCAACCCGCCCATGCATCCGGGGCAAGCTATTCAGTAGGCGGGTTAATAAATCCATCCTTCAAGGAAGTTTCATGGCATTTTCGAGTTACTATAAGACCAGGAAAGTAAGCGGAATCGGCAGGAGGCTGAACGAGGTATTCGCGGCTGCCGTTGCTGCCGAAGTTAAACGCAACTCAAGAGACGGCGATGCTGTACTTGAGGTGGGACCTGGCGAGGGTGGCATCGCGGACCGGCTTGTTCCATCGCTTAGGTATTGCGTTTACGAGGCAAGCCCGGTTCTTGCCTCCGGTCTCCGCGAAAAAGGAATCGAGGTGCGCGAGGCCTTTGCGCCGCCCTTTACCGAAGAGACCGCCACGCAAAACGTGGTACTGGCCACCCATGTTCTCGAACACATGGCGGGCCACTTCGAAGCGCGGCTGCTTTTCACGGAAGCCGCGCGCGTTCTTGTCCCCGGAGGGGTGCTCATCATAGTGTCGCCGGATTTCAACGACATGGGGAAGCTTTTTTTTGATGTTGATTATTCTCATTCCTTTGCCACCACACCGAATAGGCTTGTCCAGCTTGCAAAGGACGCCAGCCTTATTGTTATAAAAAAAAGGTTTCTGTACGGTGCATTGCCCGTTTTCCCGGGTATTATTTGCAATTTGCTGGTGAAACTCTTTTTTTATATTCTGCGGCCATTCAAGGAAAATACCATGTTCGAATATAAGGGCATTTTCAAATTGGAATACATGTTTGCCAGGGCGGTATACGTGGTTTTCCAGAAACCAATTAATTTTACAGAGGCCAAACAGGATTGACCAAAAACGACGGCGATTCATCTGCGATCACCCGTGAGTATTACGATGCATCGTATTACCGAAGCCACATGCTTAGGCTTGCTCAGAACGACCGATTCACCAGGGTCAAAGTACGGCGCGTATTCCAGCTTCTTAAACCGCGGCCCAGCGAACTGATTCTTGACCTGGGTTCGGGCGTGGGCACCATCATGATAGCGATTTCCGACGCGGGCGCAACGCCTGTCGGCCTTGATTATTCATTCAGGTCGCTGCAGCTGGCTCAGGAGAATTATAAAAAAAGCAGGCCCGATTCTAATTTTATGGGGGTATGCTGCGACGGAAGGTTTTTTTCCCTTAGGGACGGATCGCTTGACGCCGTCGCCGCCGTGGATTTTACCGAGCACCTTAATGACACGACCCTGCTGGCCACGCTTGAAGAGGTTTTCCGCGTCCTGAAAAAAGACGGCCGTTTTGTCCTATACACCCCAAGTAAAACGCATGTTTTTGAGCGCCTCAAACGTCATAATATCATCCTGAAGAAGGACGAGTCTCACATAGGTCTTCGTACCATGGAAGAATACCGTCAACTGCTTTTAAAGTGCGGCTTCGTTATTGTCAAATCCATGTTTTTTTCCACCGATATCCCCGTATTCAATACTCTTGAATCGGCCGTTATGAGAATTCCCCTGGTTGGCGGGCTCGCCAGAAGAAGGATTGGCGTCTGCGCAAGCAAGTAAAAATGCGCAGAGGGGAGTGTTTCCCTGCAGAAAACAGTTTTTCTGCATTACTCCGGAATTTGATTGCCAACTCACTGGTAATTATGTATAATCAGGTTGTCAGTGGGTGGAGATGAAAGACCAGATCTTCCGGGTCAGTTTTAATCGGCAAAAACCTCATTTTGCAAGGAGTGCTTATGCTGAGAAGAAAGCTGGCGGCATTATTCCTGTTGTCGGGGATGCTTTATACCGCATCAGCCGGGTTTCTTGAAGCGGACGGCAATACAGTCGCATTATGGAGGTTTGATGAAGGGCAAGGCACTATCGTCCATGACTGTTCCGCCAACCACAATGACGGCATTATTTACGGCGCCCAATGGTGCGACGGCCTGTACGGAATCGCTTTGGCTTTTAACGGGATTGACAATTACGTTTCGGTTCCTCACTCGGCTTCGCTCGTGTCACCTTCCGGAGCGATCACGCTTGAGGCCTTTGTATTCGTGGATTCCTACAATGCGTTAAGCTCTTGGTCCCATGTACTGGACAAGCCTCATACCTATGCCTTGAGCTTTGATGATGGGACGCCTGCATTTGCTGCGTGCGGAGTCGGCAATGAATGCTGGTGGACCCCCGAATCGTATAGCGCTCCCACCGGAAAATGGCTGCATGTGGCTGCCCAGTTTGACGGCCAAAAAAGGCAGATTTTCGTAAATGATTCCCTTGTTGCCGAAAGCCTCGCGACCGGGAGTATTGAACACCTCTCGGATTATCCGGTGAGCGACCTTGTGATCGGCGCGGGCAACCTGCTTTCGTTGCGCGTTGGGGCAACAGGATATTTCTTCCATGGCAAGATCGACGAAGTGCGCATATCCAACATAGCGCGCTACGGCAAAAGGTGCGGATATTTCACTCCCGATGCGCACACCATAGCGTTATATCATTTTGATGAGGGGGAGGGAAGCATTGTTCACGATGCTTCCGGCAATTCAAATGACGGAACCATCATTGGTGCGCAATGGGTAGACGGACGTTTCTGCAAAGCGCTTTCCTTTAACGGTGTAAACACCTATGTTTCCGTTCCGCATTCCGCCTCCCTCGTGTCGGCGACAAAGGCTATAACACTAGAGGCTTTTGTGAAAATATTCGGATTCAATCAGTTGAGTGAATGGTCTCATGTGCTTGACAAACCTCATACCTACGCCATGAGCTTTAACAACGGCACTCCAGCCTTCGCAGCGTGCGGGGTAGGTACCGAATGTTGGTGGATGCCAGGAAACTTCATGGCACCAATTGAAAAATGGATCCATGTCGCCGTCCAGTTTGACGGATGCGAACGCCATATCTATGTTGATGATTCCCTTGTGGCAAGAATCGCCGCTACAGGAACAATAGCGCATCTGGATGGGTATCCGCTAAGCGATCTGGTGATAGGCGCGGGCAACTTGCTTTCACTACGGCAGGGTGCCACCGGATATTTTTTCAATGGCCTGATTGACGAGGTTCGTATCTCTGATATTGCCAGATATGGGGATGTTCCAACTAATATAAAAAATCCAAAATCAGAATCGGCTGCACGAGGGCTTATTGTGGTAAAAGGTTCACAGATACTGTATGTCCCCAAAATTGAAACAAACGGCCCCGTTTTCCTTGACATATATAATTGCTCTGGCAAAGCAATTCGAAGCATTTCCTGTGGGAACCATGGGGGAGGCACTATAGCGTTCGTATGGGATGGAAAGGATGTTTCTGGCCGGTTGGTTCCATCAGGTCCATACGTTTATCGTATTAGGATTGATGGTTGCCGGATCTCCACGTTGGGTATCCTTGCTCGATAAGGGTACCAAATGTATTTGACCACGAAGTCTCAACCGCCATTCCGGCCTGTTTATCCTTTATTCATTCCGCCATATTGAAGTTAAACGGATCGCCGCCCATCAGCATAAGATTTTTAAAGAATCAAACCTTCGGCAAATACTGAATTTCGGCCACCCTAGAGCTTCTTGCCGCGTGTCTGTCGTCTGAAGTTGGCGGCACTTGTAATTTTCCCATCAATCTGCTATTTTTCTTTCTCCCTGACATGAAATTTTTCTAACCATTCCATCATTAAAGGAGCACGCACCGTGGCCAAATTATCAGGAAAAGCAGTCATCGCACAGGGCGGCGGACCCACCGCTGTCATCAACCAGAGTCTCGTGGGCGCCGTTTTACAGGCGAGAAAATACGCATGCATCGACAACATCTACGGCGCGCTCCACGGCGTTTCCGGCATTGTCAAGGAGGATTTTCTCGACCTCACCCAGGCCACGACGCACAACCTCGAAAAGGTCGCCTGCTCGCCATCGTCGGCCATGTGCTCCACGCGCGATAAGCCCGACGCCGAATACTGTGCCAAGATCTTCAAGGTGCTCAAGGCGCACGACGTGCGGTATTTCTACTACATCGGCGGGAACGATTCGGCCGACACCTGCAGGATCGTGAACGAAAACGCGCGAAAGGCCGGCTATGAGCTGCGCGTGGTGCATATTCCGAAAACCATCGACAACGACCTCCGCGTCACCGACCACTGCCCCGGCTTCGGGTCGGCCGGCAGGTTCGTGAGCCTGGCCTTTGCCGGGCTCAACCTCGACAACCGCAGTCTTCCCGGCGTCTATATCGCGGTGATCATGGGGCGCCATGCGGGATTCCTGACCGCGGCGTCGGTCTTCGCGAAAAAATATCCCGACGACGGCCCGCATTGCATCTATCTGCCGGAAAAAGCGTTCGACAAGGATAAGTTTCTTGCCGACGTTGACAGGTACTACAAGAAATATGGCAGGTGCATCATTGCGGTATCGGAAGGCATCGGCGACAAGGACGGCACACCGATCATCGCCTCCCTCAATAATTCGAGCGAGAAAGACGCGCATGGCAATGTCCAGCTCTCCGGAACCGGCGCGCTCGGCGATGCCCTGGCAGGGCTCGTGAAGGACAAGCTTAAAATCAAGCGCGTGCGCTGCGATACCTTCGGCTATCTCCAACGAAGTTTTCTCAGCGTGGTTTCCGGCGTTGACGCGCAGGAAGCGCGCGAGGTGGGCGAGAAGGCGGTGCAGTTCTCGGTGTGGGCCGACATCGACGGCAGCGTAGCCATCCGCAGGACCGGCGATTACTCGGTGGAATATTTCCTCACCCCGCTCGAGACCGTGGCAAAAGACACCAAGCACATGCCCGACGAATACATCGACGCGGCGAACAGCACGGTCACCGAGGCGTTCAAGGATTACGCACGGCCGCTCATCGGGCCCATGCCCGAATACGAACGGATCTCGGCGCCGCAGGTGAGCAAACTGCTGGCATGATGCACCGGTATCTTTATCTGGCGGAAAGGCCTCGTTGAGCATTTTCAGCGATCTGCATTACAGCATCATCTCCGGCAGATTCTACACCACGGTTTTGGAGCGGTCTGCCGGGGAAATCCTGCGTTTCGTGGCGCTTGTCTGCCTGCTTACCGCGCTGGTTTCCGGCGCCGCACACACGTATTATTCTTTTGACCGAAAAACAGGCATTGCCGCCCAGGTGGCGGGTCTGATCGGCGGCATGGAATTCAAAGACGGCTCCCTTGATCCGCATGCCGTCGTGCCGCGTTTCCCCGCCGTGGAATCCGTGGAAAAACTGCTGAACACGCTGCTTGGCGTGCCCCGTTTTTTTTCCGACCTGCCCGATTCGATTTTCATCATCGACACGGCGGCAAGCGCGCTGTCGCGGAAAAGCCCCCGCACCCAGATCCTGCTTGGAAAGCGTTCCCTCTATGTCAATCCCGGCACGCCGGTGAGTTTCACCATCCCGTATTCCTTCGTCGCAAAAGAGGGGACGCTTGTCGTGACCGAGGAGTCGGTACGATCCTGGCTGATGGGGCACATCACGGAGGTGGCGATAAATTTCATCGTGGAAACCGGGCTCGTCAACACGCTTGTTTTTCTCCTGAGTATTGCGTTTCTCACTTTTGCGGCATATATTTTTAGACTCGAACGAGAAAGAAAGTTCGGCGAATTTCTTGCGTTGGCGTGCTTTGCCGCCTCGCCGGTCTATGTGGGCACCAACCTCGTCGCGCTTTCGGGAACGACGTTTTTCTGGACGTGGCACGTGATGATCCTCTTCGCCACGTTCGTCATGTTCCGCGGCGTGATGGCATCACGCAGGGACACGGACCGGCCCATCAACAACGATTGAGACAGCGCTTCATGCTCCTCGGCGTACAGCAGAAAAAAGGCGACCCCGGAAGGCTTGACGGCAGGCTCACGGTGTATGCCGTGCTCGACATTGATCCGGCCGACCTCGTTTCCATGAAACACCCCGTCGCGTCGATGGCGCACAACGGCCTGCTTGTCGCGCAGGGAAATTACCGGGAGCAGAATAATCTGAGGGATTTTCTCAAGTCTGAAATGGGGCTGTCGCTTGAAGAGGGACTTGAGGATTTTCTCGACAAGCTCGGCGGCCTCGAATCGGCGCTGGACCCGGACAAACTGCGCGAGCGGATCGAGAACATCGACGAGATGGAGGATTTCATTCCCACACCCGCGAAAATAGTCCCGTTTCCGTCCGAAGCGGACGTGTTAGCCCAGGAAGGAGACGTGTTTTTCGCCGGCACCTTCAAGAACATCGGCAACGCCATCTTGAGCGTGAATTCCCTTCCCATCATGTACCAGGCGCGGTTCAGGGAACAGGAGATCCACAAGGTGCGCAACGAAATCGAGCAGCTCATCGCGCAGATAGAAAAAAACGCGCCGCTGCGGGAGCAGGCGATGTCCTCCGACGTGAAGGTGGAGGAGAAGATCATGAAGGAGTTCATTCCCAACATGCTCTACTGCCGCAAGGAGAAAAAGGTGTTCGGCGCGGCGGAGAAACAGTTCAGGGGATTTCTCAAGTCGTACCGCAACGCCGAGGACGTCGACGCGATCGTCTCCATCATCGCCGACGATCACGAGCTCACCTCGAAGCATTTCAAGCTCCTCGAGCTCTACGCAAAAAAAATAGCGCGGGTCATGGAGGAAAATTTCGGCGAGGCGGAAAAACTCCAGAACGACATCACGGCGCTCAAGCGCGAGTGAGCGGGCGGCCGGGGATGGCTACGGCCCTGCGGAAACGCTCTGAAATAAAATGCACGGTTCAGCGGAAAACAGGACTGGGACCATGTTTTTCGGAAAATGGAAAAAATCCGGCGAAGTGCAGGACGATCTGTTCCTGATGGCGCGCATCGTGGAGCACACGCCCACCAACATCGTCGTCACCCGGCCCGACGGCGGCATCCTGTATGTCAACGGCTGCGCCGAGCGAGAGCTGAAATTTCCGCGCGACACGCTGGGCGGCGTTTCGGTCGAGACCATCATTTCCGACACGGGCGACGGCATTTCATGGAATGAACTGCGCCGGCGGCTCGAGCATGACCGCTCGTGCGAGGGCAAGGCCACGCTCATTGGCAAGGGCGGCAGCGAGATCCTCTGCGCGCTGTACGCGTTCTCCATCGCCGAAACCTCCCGGAACGGGAACCTCTTCGTGCTGCAGTTCAAGGACGTGACCGGCGAGATGAAGGGCATCGACCAGATCGAGCGCAAGAACCTCGAAATGGCCAAAATCAACACCGAGCTCATCCGCTCCAACGCCGAGCTCAAACGGGTGAGCGAGCTCAAATCGAATTTCCTGAGCATCGCCTCACACGAGCTCAAGACGCCGCTCACGTCGATCAAGGGGTATTCCGACATCATGATCGACACCATGAAGGGGAAGCTCGATTCGGGCGTGTACCGGATGATCGAGAGCATCAACCGGGCCGCCGACCGCCTTCACCGGGTGGTCAACAACATCCTCGACGTCACCCGCATCGAGCAGAAGCGGCTGCGCCTCAAACCAGAACGGTTCGACCTGGCCACGCTGGCGCGCGACTGCATCGAGGAGCTCTCACAGTTTTCCGTGAAGCGGAACGTCAGGTTCGAATGCAGCGCCCAGGAAAACATGCCGAAGTTCCTTGGCGACACCATGCGGATGCAGCAGGTGTTCACCAACCTTTTCACCAACGCGCTCAAGTTCTCGCCTGACAATTCCGCGGTGCGGGTGAGCATCGGCCTGCTCACGCCGTCCGAATTCCATATTGTGGTCAAGGACCAGGGTATCGGGGTCGACCGGGCCGAGCAGAAGAAGATCTTCGACCCGTTTTACGAGGTCGCCAGCGCCACCCGGCACAGCACCGACTATTCAAAGTTCATGGGCGGCGGCACCGGGCTAGGCTTGTCTATTGTCAAGGGCATCGTGGAACGCCACGGCGGCAGGATATGGGTCGAAAGCGAAGGCCCGTCGGAGGAGAACAAGTTTCCCGGCAGCGAATTCCACATCGTCGTTCCCGTGGAGGCGAAAATAGAATGGGACGACGACGAAACGCGCACCATCAAGCTTGCCGAGCTCCGCGAGGAGCAGACCAAGGAGCGTGACGCCGCGGCGGAAAACGTTGAGGAAAAGCCCGTCATCCTGTTCATCGACAGCGACCGGGAGGCGATCGAGATAGCCAAGATGGTCCTTGAAAACGCGTTTGAGATCCTGGTCGCCGAGACAGGGGAAATCGGCCTCACCATGGCCTTTGAGCACCATCCGTCCCTCATCCTGGTCGATTCATACCTGCCGGGCCTCGACGGCTACCGTATCTGCAGGATCCTGCGCAGCCAGGAGGAAACGAAAAACATTCCGCTGGCTTTTTTCTCGGCGGGATCGCAAAGCAATGAAATACAGAAATGCTTTGCCTCCGGCGGCGATGATTTCATCGTGAAACCGTTTTCGGGAAAAGAGCTCGTTGAAAAGATCTGGAGACTGCTCATGAAGAAAAAGGAGTTGCAGAACTTCAAACAGGACTGAGGTTGCGCTTTGTAAATAAAAAAGGAATGGAGGCTCCCATTCCTTTTTTATTTATTCCAGGAAATGATCCGTTACTTTGTCTGGCGTTCCACGGTTTCCCGGTCGACGTTTTCCCGGAGCGCGTCGGCAAAGGACCGGTCGAGCTTGATCGGGTCCGCGTTGGGGTTGTCGGCGTCGATGATGTACACCGGAGTCGGGTTGTCGAGATACCCGATAACTTCCGCGTCGTCAAACACGAAGGTCTTGCTCTTGCCGGTGGTCACCACGAGGCGCTTTTCCACCCATCCGGTCTCACCGTCCGCCTTCTGGATTTTATAATGATTCCTTCCGGTCGAGACAATAAGAAGGCGGTCGTTCGTGCCCACGGTAAAAAGGGGCTTCTCATAAAGTTCGCGAGTCTCATTCTTGAAAACGCCCACATCGTTGCCGGTAGGGGTAACATACTTCTCATTGCCGCCTTTTTGGGAAAACGCAAGGCTTGCCATTACTGTCACCATGAAGAATGTCAATATTTTTAACCGCATAAGCCACACTCCTTTTTTAATACGATTGGAGACTTGCTGTCATCCGTAATTATAAATGATTCAGGCCGCAAAAGCAAGCGGGAAAACAGTAAACAAGCTTCATTCACCTCCTTCTTGTCATGAGCCGCGATACGAGAAATCCATATCGCGTGCTGCCTTCACCTCGTCAAGCCGGCCCACCGGTGTGGTGACCGGAGCGTCGTGAAGCAGGGAGGGATTTGTCTTTACCTCCTGCGCAATCGTCTTCATGGCCGCAATAAACGAATCAATGGTTTCCTTGCTTTCCGTTTCGGTCGGCTCGATCATCATGCTCTCCTTGACAATGAGCGGGAAATATACGGTTGGCGGGTGAAAGCCCATGTCGATGAGCCGCTTAGCTATGTCGATCGCGGCGACTCCCAGCGCTTTTTGCCTGCCTGCCGAAAGCACGCATTCGTGCATGCATTTCTTTGCATAGGGAACGTCATACGAATCTTTCAACGAGCACAGTAGGTAATTCGCGTTAAGAACGGCATTATTGCTCACTTCAACCAGCCCCTCGCCGCCGAGCAGGAGGATATAGGCGTATGCCTTGAGACAAACGCCGAAGTTGCCGTAAAACGGCGCGATATACCCGATTGATTTCGGGTAATTGTAACTGAGCGAATAGGTGTTGTCCGGACGCTTGACAATGCGAGAAATTGGTAAAAAATCCTCAAGGTGTTTTTTGACTCCTACCGGACCTGCGCCGGGGCCTCCGCCGCCGTGCGGGGTGGCGAAGGTCTTGTGCAGGTTGAGGTGGACGACGTCGAACTGCGCGTCGCCGGGCCTGCATTTGCCGAGAATGGCATTGAGATTCGCGCCGTCGTAATAAAGCAGCGCGTCGTGTTTGTGCGCGCATTGCGCGATCTTGTCGATCTGGGAATTGAAAATGCCGAGCGTGTTCGGGTTGGTCATCATGACGGCCGCGGTGTTCGGGCCGATCATCGCCTCGAGAGTGGCAACGTCGATCATCCCCGTTTCAGGATTCGTGGGCACTGGTTTCACCTCATAACCCGCGATTGCGGCGCTCGAGGGATTGGTGCCGTGCGCCTCATCGGGGATCAGTACTTCGTTCTTTTTATTCCCCTTGTTTTTGTGATACGCCGCGACAAGCATCATGCCGGTCAGTTCGCCGTGCGCCCCTGCCATGGGCTGCAGGGTAAAGGCGTCCATGCCGGTAATTTCGCACAGGAGCCGTTCAAGTTCATAGAGCACGGCAAGCGCGCCCTGGGTGAGCATGCCGCCGCGCCGCAGCTGGGGGAGCAGCGGATGGAGCCCGGCAAATCCTTCAAGCTGGCTTATTTTTTCGCAGATTTTCGGATTGTATTTCATGGTGCAGGAGCCGAGCGGGTAAAAATTCGTGTCAACCCCGAAATTCATGCGTGATAGCGCGGTAAAATGGCGCACCACGTCAAGTTCGGAAAGCTCGCATAATTCAGCGTCTTTTTCCCTGCGGTATTTTGACCCGATTTCCATTGAACCGGGAACATCGAGGCAGGGAAGGGAAACGCCTTTTCTTTCCTTAACGGATTTCTTGAAGATTACATCCATTGTTCCTTGAAGCCTCACCTTTATAGTCGTGAAAAACGGCATTGAGGTTCATCATGGTCGGTTGTCACATTGATTTCAGAACATGCTCCAGTGTTTCGGCAAACGAACCGATTTCGTATTTCGTGCGTTTTTCCGTTACCGCAACGAGCAAGTAATTTTCCATTCCCGGATAATACCTTCCCAGCGGAAATCCCGGCGCGAAACCCTGCTCGATCATTTTTCCCGCCACTTCCGCTGCGTCAACAGGGAGCAGTACCGTGAATTCGTTGAACGTGGGGCTCGACTCCATCACTTTTACCCTGGGAATTGCCTTGACACGTTCTTTTGCATAATGCGCTTTGTCGAGGCAGAGTCTCGCCACTTGTTTGAGACCTTCCTTGCCGAGCAGGCTCAGGTACGCATGGGCGCGAAGTGCGCAAAGCGCTTCATTGGTGCAAATGTTAGAAGTGGCCTTCTCGCGCCGAATATGCTGCTCGCGCGCCTGCAGCGTGAGCACAAACCCCTGCCTGCCTTTGGCGTCGGTGGTTCTTCCGACGAGCCTGCCGGGCATTTTGCGCACGAGCTTTTTAGAGGTCGCCATGAAGCCGAGATACGGCCCGCCGAACGACAGGGGAAGGCCCAGCGATTGCCCCTCACCGGTGGCGATGTCGGCGCCGATCTCGCCGGGCGGCTTGAGAAGCGCCATGGCGATCGGATACACCGATTGGATGACGAGGATGCCCTTGGCGTGACAGGTGGCAACAATGTCGCCATGGTCGTCGATCACGCCGAAAAAATTAGGGTTCTGAAGGATGACCGCGGCGGTTTTGTCGTCGAGGGCGGCGCATACCTTTTCTCGGTCGCTCTGGCCGTGGGACACCGGGATTTCGTTGAAGTCAATTGACAGGTTGGCGGTGTAGCAGTACAGCATTTTACGGTAGATGGGGTTGACCCCGCCGTCAACAATCACCTTGGGCCGTTGCGTGGCGTGGATGGCCATCTGGCAGGCCTCGTAAAGCGCTGTGCCGCCGTCGTAGAGGGAGGCATTCGAGACTTCCATGCCGGTAAGCCGGCAGACATCGGTCTGGTATTCGTAAATCCCCTGGAGCGTGCCCTGCGAAAGTTCGGGTTGATAGGGGGTGTAAGCGGTGTAAAATTCGCTGCGGCCGGCCAGGGCGTCCACGGCGGCGGGAATAAAATGCTCATAAAACCCGCCGCCCATGAAATTGATGAGGTGAGAATAGTTCTGGCCGGCAAGCCCGCTGAGCAGGTTATAAACCTCCAGTTCCGATTTTCCCGCGGGAAGAGAAAACGACGTGGGCGCAAGGCTTTTCGGAATATCGCTGAAAAGCTCTTCAATTGAAGAAATGCCGCATGCTTTGAGCATTTCAGCCTGCTGCGCGCTGGTGGCCGCGACATAACTCATTTTTCCGACTCCGCAAAGGCGTCATAGGCCGCGGCATCCATGAGATCGGCGGTATCGGCCGCGTTAAAGTTTTTGATCGAGAAAAGCCATCCTGCCTGATACGGGTCTTTGTTGATCGCCTCGGGAGCCGTTTCCAGGGAAGTGTTTACTTCCGCGATTTCGCCTGAAACCGGGGCATAAATGTCGCTTGCGGCCTTCACCGACTCGATCACCGAGCAGCTTTGGGCTTTGAAGACTTTTTTTCCTATGGCCGGCAGCTCGACAAAGGTAATGTCGCCGAGCGATTCCTGCGCATGGCCCGAAATGCCGACCAGGGCTTTTTCGCCTTCGATTTTCACCCATTCGTGGGTTTTGGTGAATTTTCTGTCATTGGGTGATGAAGATTTAGGCATATATGCCACTCCTTGGAAAATAATGGTTCGATATTACGACAAGAAATCCGCCAATTTCCCTCTTGCGGTTCCTTGTTTGTAAAACGGCATCTCGGTGACTGTGCCCGTTAACATGGTTTTTCCGGCGCTGATGACGAGCTTGGTCCCGACGGCGCCAAGCTCTTTTTTTACATATCCGATGGCAACTGCGCAACCGAGCGAAGGAGAGAAGCTGCCGCTTGTCACTGTGCCGACCAAATCACCTTTCATATCGCTTATCGAATCACCGTTTCGGGTGGAACGCCTTCCTTCAATTTTAATACCACAAAGCACATCATGAAGACAATTTGGATCAAGCACAACCTGCGAACCGATGAACTCTTTGTCCATAGCGATGGCACGGGTGAAACCGGATTCGGCTGCATTGCGGCTGTCACACAATTCATGGCCGTAAAGGGGATAGCCCATTTCAAGCCGCAAAGTATCGCGGGCGCCGAGTCCGGCGGGCGATGCACCCAGCGACAGGCAATCGTCCCAGAATTTCTTGGTATGGTTTTCATCAAGGTAGATTTCAAATCCTATTTCGCCGGTATATCCGGTCCGGCTCACTATGGCTTTTTGGCCATGGTAAGAATTATGCATCCAGTGGTAATATTTCAATTCATCTATCGGTTTGTCGAGAAGTCGTTTGATTATTTTTGGAGACAAAGGTCCTTGAAAATCAATCTTTCCCGTTTTTGGTGAAAGATTTTCTATTGATGTGTTAGGTGATATGTTAGATTTGATCCATTCAAAATCAGTATCTTGTGTTGATGCATTAACAACAATGAAAAATTCTTTTTCATTGAGCCTGTACACAATTTGATCATCAATCACGCCGCCGTTACGGTTGCAGATAAAACCATATCTGCATTGTCCGATTTTCATTGAGGCAATGGGACAGGACAGAATTCTTTCCAGATCCACGGCCGCGTTTGCGCCGGTAATCATGAATTCGCCCATGTGGCACGTGTCAAAAACGGTCGCCCTGTTCCTGGTGGCAAAATGTTCCGCAAGAATGCCATCGTACTGGATCGGCATTTCATAGCCACCAAAAGGCGCAATTTTCGCGTTGAGGGAAAGGTGGGCATTGTAAAGAAAGGTTTTTTTCATGAGGTCTTGCGCAGCTTCAGCAATGAATGGGGCGCCGCGGGTATTAAAAAAATAAATTAAACGTACCCTCTATACCATGGTTTTCTGGCAGAAAACACTTAATTATCCGCGCGCTTGCTTCGTTGCGTAAAAGACACCATATTTAATAAGGCGAGGAAATTGTTTTTTACGAAGCGGGTGGGCGCTTCATTGAATATGCCGCAGGGGTTACTGGCCACCCCGACGGCGCCGTTCTTTTCAAACCCTATCGGAACGGTAACAATCAGGGCGCTCACCCGCGTTTTTATTCGTAAATTCCGAGCAGTTTGGTCTCGTTGAGCTCCGTGATGCCTTTTCCTTTGGCCCAGGCGCAAACCGATTGAATGGTTTCAACGCCGGTAAATTCGCTCTCAATTGACTTGAACATGCTTACGCCGTTTTCTTTTTCAGGCACGAGTCGGAATCCGAACGGGTCCCGCAGAAACCGGATAATACTGTTTTCAGGACCATATCCCGTAAAATATCCCTGCTTTATTTCTTCCAGCTTCGCCTCGTTATCCAAACGTAGTTCCGCATGGACGGTGACCGGTCCATTTTTCAGCGGAAGTTTCAGCATGTCAATCCGGAATATTGTTTTTTCGTAAAAAAGAAAAACAACTGTCCAACGGATTCCGGGGATGTCAACTGTCCTGCATTGATAAACAAATTTATTGCCTGTTATTTTTGGGCGAACAATTTCAGAATGTTCAAGTAGTGCTTCCGGCCTGATCAATTCGCCGGAAGCGTAAAGCAAAAGACCAGTTTTGTTCTTGCGCCAGACTTTGAATATAGGGTGGGGAATTTCATATTGGATTTGAGGTATCAGGGAAATCTGGTACGGTTTACCGAAAATCCTGCCAAGATAAGCATGCTTTTCACCGCCGTAATTCCATTCAAACGTTTCTGTTGGTGAAAAACCGGCGGTGAAGTCGTCATGAATATTTTCGGTTTGCTGGGCCATGAGCCAGGCACCCCACAGGTAACCGAGGAGCATTCCACTGTGTCCGGTCTTTGCGTGATGAAGATTTTTTTTAAGCACATTAAAACAGGCGTGCGCCGCACGCTTTGCATTTCCTTTCATTGCATCGGGACACCACCCAGCATGAAGAAGGCCTTCCGTTAAAAAACAAATCATAGCCTCGCTTGTCATATCGAGGGACGATGTAATTCCTTTCCGGTTACTATTTCCATACAATGAAAAGAATTTTTCGAGATTTATCCCGTTGGGAAGGAATGAATGCGATTTGGGATTAACACCGTTCAACACCTCCAGCAATGCCCGATGCGCGTCGATAAAAAGTTTGCCGAAAAAATTATGCGGCGTTGCAAGAATTTCCGGAAGCGTTTTTGTATCATCCGTTCCGGATAAAAATATTACTGATTTCAAAAACTGCGTCAGGCAAGAAAAGGAACTTTGATCCAGAATCGGCGATGATTGCATAAAACGCAGGGGCAGAAAAGAGAAATTCGTGACAGGCTGCGCTTGAAGTTCCCTGATGAAATACCGATAGGCCGACGAGTCCATGGCCGCTGCCTTGTCAACGGTAAACGATGGCCGCAGCGACTTTTTCGGCCGCGTCCCTGCCGGCAAGGTAGGCAATTATTTCAAGGGCAAACGGCACGGCGGTGCCCGCGCCCCTGCTGGTGATGATATTGCCGTCAACGACCACCGGCTTGTCAAGGAACGTCCCGCCCGCCAATTTGTCTTCACATCCAGGAAAACACGTGAACATTTTCCTTGCAAGAATTCCGGCCTTTCCGAATACGACCGGAGCCGCGCATATGGCGGCGCACAATATTCCTGCTTTGAAAGATTTCCGGATATAATCGATTATCGCCCCTGAATTTAATAAATTTTTATGGCCCGGCCCTCCAGGAAGTATCACCGCATCCGCTATAGCTGGATTTGAAGGGAACAACATGTCCGTTTTTATGAAAATGTTATGGGATCCGCGTACCTCCTGGCTAGCAAGCCCGTAGATCGTTACGGCAATACCAGCCCGCCTGAGAAGGTCTATGGGCGTTATGGCCTCCACCTCTTCAAATCCATCGGCAATTATTATTGATGCAGTTTTATTCATCATATTCCCCTTTCTTCCATCATGGATATTCGCCAGCGGGAGCAGATTTATTTAAAACCTTTTAAACGACAAATTACAAGATATACTTCGGGTATAGAAAAACCAATGCCCAACGTATCGGCTCATTTAAAAAGGTAACCGAAGGCTCAAAGTCGTCGTCTCACAAATGAGGTAACCAAGACTTGTTTGAAAATGGCTTTGAGTTTTCGTTCTATTGCATCTTTGAGAGAAAATGGATTCAGTTCTGTATGGA
>DATJAL010000020.1 GCA_035516255.1 Chitinivibrionales bacterium
TCCATACAGAACTGAATCCATTTTCTCTCAAAGATGCAATAGAACGAAAACTCAAAGCCATTTTCAAACAAGTCTTGGTTACCTCATTTGTGAGACGACGACTTTGAGCCTTCGGTTACCTTTTTAAATGAGCCGATACGCCGGTTCACGGTATTTATCCTGTCATATCCTCTGGCATTTGCCCCCTCAATTCGAGTATTTTATCCGAGCATGAAAGCGGCCGTTCATGATTTTTCCATACCGGTGACCGTCGAATTCGAGGACGTGGACGCGTACCGGATCGCCCACCATACCAAGCTCGTTTCGTACCTTGAGCGCGCGCGGGTGCGGTATTTTTCCAGCCTCGGGTTTGATCTGCAGGCGGCCGACATGACCGTGGTGCTGTACCATCTCGACATGAATTTCAAGAGGCCCGCCTTTTTCCAGGATTCGCTCACGGTGTCGGTGACACTCCGGTCTTTCGATAATTTCCGTATGGAGCTTTTTTATAAAATCCGCAGGGGAACCGAGCTCATTGCCAGGGCCAGCACGGGCATGTGCTTTGTCGATCCGAAATCAAAGGTCATGATCCCCGCGCCCGACAAATACATTGCGAAGATCAACGCACTGTTGCCAAAATAACTCCGCAGGATAACACGCCCCATGGCTGACCAGCACATAGTGATCACCGGCCTCGGCCTGATAACCGGACTCGGGCTCGACTGCGCCTCGTCGTGGGAAAAACTCGTGGCGGGACACAACCCGGTCAGGCGGTTTTCCCTGTTCGATCCCAGGGACCTCGGCTGTTTTTTCGGCGTGGAACTTCCGCCGGAGGCCGACGCCCTTTTCTCTGCCTGCATCAAGCCGCGCAGCCGGTCCCAGATGACGCGCGCCACCATGATCGCGGCGGTGTGCGCGGACATGGCCGCGGCCGACGCGAACCTCGACGAGGTTGACAAAACGCGCATAGGCGTGGTGACGGGCGCCACCGGCACGGGGTATTGGTGGGACAAACAGGGCAAAGACGAGCACCGCATATTAAAGAACATGGCAAACGCCTCGGCGTCGTGGATAAGCCTGCGGCGCAAGTATCACGGGCCGTCGTATTCGGTGAGCACCGCATGCGCATCGGGCGCGTACGCGCTCGCGGGCGCCTGTGACCTCATCGCCACCGGCCAGTGCGACGCGGTGGTCGCCGGCGCAGCGGATTCTTCGATCAACTACGCGGACGTGGAGGGGTTCCTGAGCATCATGGCGCTTTCCGAGGAAAAAGAGGACTTTACGCATGCGTGCAGGCCGTTTGACATCGCGCGCAGCGGGTTTGTGATGGGCGAGGGCGGCGGCATGCTCGTGGCGGAGTCGCTTGAACATGCGCGGAAGCGCGGCGCGAAAATTTATGCGCGGCTCCACAGGCCCGGGCTTTCCAGCGAGGCGTACAACATGCTTTCCCCGCAGCCATCGGGAACGGGCATGGCGGGGGCGATGGAGCGCGCGCTCGCCAATGCGGCAATGAAGCCTTCGGCCGTCGATTATATAAACGCGCACGGCACGTCAACAGGGTACAACGATTTGTACGAAACGCTGGCGATCAAGGCGGTGTTCGGCGAACATGCGCGCGCCGTTCCAGTTTCGAGCACGAAGCCGCAGACCGGCCACTGCCTGGGAGGCGCGGCCGGCGTCGAGGCGGTGATCAGCGTTCTTGCGCTTGTCAATGGCACCGTTCCGGCGACCGTCAACCTGAAAACGCCCGACCCGCAGTGCGACCTCGACTACGTGCCGGGCCAAAGCAGGAAGCAAACAATCAAGACCGTGATGTCGAATTCGTTCGCCTTCGGCGGCCATAACGGCGTCTGCATTTTCGAAAAACCATGACACGATCTGTTTATATAGCCGGGACCGGATCGTTCCTTCCGGGGGACCCCATCCCGTTCGGCGCCATCGACGCGGCGCTCGGGCCGCTTCCGGGCGCGCCCGCGGCGGTGCGGAAGTGGTATGCGTCAAGCGGCGCCGTGATGCGGGAGCTCCTCGACGTCAAGTACGTGCATTACGCCCTCGACCCCGTGACGCGCGAGTTCACCGAGGACAACGTCACCATGGCGGTGAAGGCGGCGCGGGCCGCGCTTTCGCATGCCGGCATGGCGCCGCGCGACATCGACCTCATCTGTTACGGCAGCGCGCACCAGGACCAGATGCCAACGGCCTCGGTGCGCATCCAGGAGGCGCTCGGCATCGAGCGCTGCGACGAGCTGTCCATCCACGCGAACTGCACCTCGGCGTACAAGGCCCTTTACTGCGCGCACGAGTTCATCGCTTCGGGAAAAAACCGGAACGCGCTTGTGCTCTCTGCCAACATCTCGTCGTCGGAGCTGCGGTCGGAATATTACAACCAGCCCAAGATCGACAAGGAGTCGCTGTTTCTGCGGTGGTTTCTGTGCGACGGCGCGGGCGCCGCCGTGCTGACAAGCGAGAATGCCCTCTCCAAGGGTTACGAGCTCGAATTCTCGTTCATGGAATCAATCGGCGGAAAGCGGCCGTCGCTCATGTTCAACGAACGGCCGGCCCTGTGGCTGCCGCCGAACAGGGAATTC
This sequence comes from Chitinivibrionales bacterium, assembly GCA_035516255.1. NCBI lineage: Bacteria > Pseudomonadati > Fibrobacterota > Chitinivibrionia > Chitinivibrionales > Chitinivibrionales bacterium. Next base: position 2,568 of record DATJAL010000020.1, read on the forward strand.
GAGGAGGCGCGCCACCATCTGCGCCAGAAATTCCGCAACGCGCTCTCGACGCCGGTGTTCACGGAAAAGGACGGGTCCGTGTTTTTCAACGGGCTCAGGCGCATGCTGACAAAAGGGAATATTCCGGTGAACAGGATACGGCTGTTCCAGGTGAACATGCCCACCAAGCACATCATCGAATCCATCATGGAAGAATGCAAAAACATCGGCATCCCGGCGGCCGCGCTCTATTCCCGTCTCAACGACCTCGGCTACTGCGGCCCGCCCATGGTGTTCATCTGCCTTGACAAGATCGTAAGAGAGGAAACGCTTTCGCCCGGGGACAGGATCGTGAGCTTCGTGACCGAGGTGAGCAAGTTCATGCAGGCGGGGTACTCGATTGTAAAGAGGTAAAATAAAAAGATATTCTGGAGGGGGAAGTCTCCCCCTGGGGTGCAGCTTCCGCCGCCTCCTTGACAATAAATAATCAAAAAGGCGGCGGCGATCTTCACCCACACCCCCTCAGTGGCGCCGCCCAGATCGCTTAAAAAGATTTATGATTGACAAACAACAAATAGTGTTCATCTTTCCCGGCGCCGCAGTCGAACCCTGCGGAGCGGAGAGGGCTTTTTATCAAAAGCACCGTGAGGTCATGCGAACGTTCATCCAACAAGCCTCTGTCGTTGCAGGTTTTGATTTCGAGGAAACGCTGGTTGAGGAAGAAATATCTTCGCTTGACGAACGAAGCGGCCAGCTCTTCACTTTTGCATTTTCCCATGCCGTTGCCATGGCATATCAAAAAACCGGAATTATTCCTGTTGCGCTGGCGGGCTACAGCATGGGCGTTTATGCCGCCGTGTCGGTGTCGGGTGCGCTTTCATTCATCGATTGCTGCGCGGTGGCGGGCCTGGCGTTCGACATCATGAAAAAACACTGCGGGGGCGAAGCGTTCGCCATGGGAGCCGTGGTGGGATTGACGCATGAGGAGACGCATCGTCTTTGCGATTCGGGAAAATATCCCTCGGTGTGCCGCACCAACACCAACAACGAAACCTGCGGCGTATTTTCCGGGAAAAAAGACGAGATGCAAACGTTTTTTGAAGACGCCCGGGCGCGGGGAGCGATTTCAACCACGTTGTTGAACGTGAGCATACCGTATCATCATCCGCAATATCTTGCCGAGGCGTCGCGCGAATTCCGCAAAGCCATATATAATTTGTCTTGGAGCGACGCTGATGTTCCGATAATTTCGTCGATCGACCAGCAACCGCTTGTCAAGTCCGGCGACATTGCCGATTTCATCGCAACGGGCATTGCCTCGCCCGTGCACTGGCACCATGTGGTGCAGGCCATGGCGGGCATAGGGGTCGCAACGGCATACGAATGCGGGTCCGGGATTTCCCTGTCCCAGAACGGCAGGTTCATCCACAACGGCATCCGCTACGTCACCATAAAAAAATCCGTCAGGAGCAGTGCCGCGTGAGCATGAGCATACTCATTGCCGGCAGCGGGAAAATCGGCCGCGACACGGGCATGTATTTCCTGAAACGGGGCAATGCCGTAACGTGGGTTTCGGCAAACGAGGCCCGTCTCGTGGAGCTGCAGGCATGGGTTGACAAATCGGTGCGCATGCACCTAAAATATTCCGGCGGCGCCGTGAAGCGGTTGGCGGCGTCGTTTTTCCTGTACGGGGAACTTGAAGACGACAAATTTGATGTGATAGTGGAATGCTCGAAGGAACATCTTGAAGAAAAGAAAAAAGTTGTTTCTCGGCTCGAAAAATATCTCAACGGCGCGCTTCTGCTTTCCACGTCGTCATCACTGCTTCCGTCCTCGATCCATCCCGCATGCGCCGGATTTCACGTTTTTTATCCTTTGGAGTTCACCAAAACCGCCGAAACCGTCGTGCCCGCATCATTGTCTTTTTTAAAAATAAACGCGTTGAATTCGCTGTGCGCCGAAAACGGGATCACGCCGATCATGCAAACCGAGAAAAACGCCTTTAGCGTGAACCGGCTTTTGCTGCCGCTGCAGAACGAGGTGTTCCGGTTGATTGAAAACGGTATTGCTGCTGCGGACATCAACAAGGTCTCGGCTTCACCGCTGCTGCCAATCGGTCAATTGGATTTCATTAAAAAAATCGGACCCGCGGTGGTGAGGGCATCGGTTGAAAATTATCGCTTTCGAATGCGGCCGGAGGAGGCCGACGCGTTTACTCAATTGTCAAACGGCCTCGTCGATTTTATGGGACCTAGTGTTAGCCGTCAATCGAGTAAAGAACTTTCTCCGAACGATCTTGGTGCGCTGAAACGGCGATTGTATTATCTTTTTATCAACACCTGTCTTGATTTCATTGAGCAAAAAGAAATGCGTGCCGCTGATCTTGATCATGCGCTTGATTCCGTGTTCGGCGCGGAGATTGCGTTCGATCAGGCGGTCAGGGACGAAGGAAAGCAAGTCATCAGCGATACGCTGAACGAAGTTTTTGACAAAACGAGAATAGAATATTTCCGGCCGCGGCCGGCATTGTCGATAGGGGGAAATTTCTAACGTCGTTCCTGCGAAAGCGGGAATCTATTTTTATAAACGGTTTTTTTCAGGGGCTTTGCCCCCGAACCCCGCCTGCTTTTCTTCTGCAGCGAAGAAAAGTTGGCAAAAGACGCCGCGCCATCAGCGCCGCCTGAACCCTCGGCAGTCGGGCCGCTCGTGAACTCGCCCGGCGCGTAAAAAGAAAGATGAGCGGGCTCGGAAAGCACGAGCGGCTTATCCTCCCGCCTCGGGGTCGGCGCTGACGGCGATGAAAGAAAAAGAGTGGCGGTTGACTTATGCCAAGCGTTAGGGGCGACTGGAGGCCGCGCCGGAGCCGCGGAACGCCCAATTTCATTATATCTTGTAAAGAATATAACGAACCATGAAACTGCTCTACTCCATCACCGGTTCCATCGGCCGCATCGTGCTTTCAAATCCGCCGTACAATTACCTGCCCGAGCCTGAATTCGAGAACCCCGACACTCTCAAGGGGTTTTTGTCAAGAAAGGAACTCACGGGGATCGTTGTTTCGGGCGAGGGGAAACATTTCTGCGCGGGCGCTGACACTGAGCGCCTTTCGGAATTGACGAAAAATCCGTCCGCGCTGAAAGACGCCATGGAAAAGGGAAAATCCCTGCTCGACATCATCCGGTACGCAACGGTCCCTGTTGTGGCGGCGGTCCGCGGCAGCTGCCTCGGCGGCGGGCTCGAGATCGCGCTGGCGTGCCATTTCCGGTTTGCGGTGAAATCGGCGATGCTCGGTTTCCCCGAGTCGCAGCGGCTGCTGATGCCAGGCCTCGGCGGCACGGTATTTTCGCAGGAAGTGGCGTGCCGCCGGCACGTCATTGAGCTTGCGGTGTCGGGAAAAATGATCGGCGCGCCCGAGGCGCGTGAAATGGGAATTGTTGACCAATGCTTCGACGGCGCGGACCTTGAGGGTGAAGCGCAGCGGTTCCTTTGCCGGCTCACCGAGGGCAGGCCCGCGGCGCTGGTCCGCAGCATCATGACCTCCATTCATAACGCCAGGACCCTGCCGCTCGATGAGGCGCTGCGCAGGGAGACCGAACTGTTCTGCGATGCTGCGAGAAAGAACCATGGCCAGCAACCGTAACACCCGCGCCGTGGTTTCGTTTCTCGGCATCGTGCCTGTTGCATCGGTCAAGCAGCATCAGCACGCCCTTTTGAAGCGCTACTTTCCGGAGGGGGACGCGCCTGCCGGCGGCCAGACCGCGGCGGGGTTCGCGGCGCTCAAGAAGGCCCTTGGCAGGCTTGCAAAATCGGAATTCGGCGCAACGGTCAGTCCGGCCGACATCGTGCTCGCGCACGACAAAAGGGGCGCGCCCAGGATCGTGTCCATGCCCCTTGCCGCGGCGGTGAAAAAGCGCATCCATGTTTCGGTCACCCACACGGCCACGCACGCGTACGGTTTGGCCGCGGCAAAGCGGAAAAGGCATGAAAATGCAGGATAGGCCCATCATCCTCGAGCAGTCGGGCGGGATCGCGCGCCTCACGCTTTCGGCCCCGCCGAAAAACGAAATGGGCGCCTTGTTCTTTCAGGAGCTTTTTGCGCTCAGGCCAGATCTCCAGCGCCTTTCGGTGAAGGGCATGATCGTCCGCGGCAGGGGAAGGCATTTCTCGTCCGGCGCCAACATAGCGCAGCTCAGGGCCATGCTCTCGCTCACCACCACGCGGGCGGGGATGCGCTCGCTCCTTGACAACAGCGACAGCTTCTCGGCGCTCGCCGCATTGCCGTTCCCCGTGGTGGCCGCCATCCAGGGCTGCTGCCTGGGGTCCGGCCTCGAGCTGGCGCTGGCCTGCCACGTGCGCGTTGCCGCGAAAAACGCGGTGCTCGGACTTCCCGAGGCAGGCTTCGGCCTCATGCCCGGCTGCGGCGGAAGCGTGCGCTTCACGCGGCTTGTCGGATACCGGAAGGCGATGCGGTTTCTGTTGACCGGGGAATCACTGCTGGCCCAAGATGCGCTGAACGAAGGCATTGTCGACAAGGTTGTTGACAAAGATGAACTTGAGGCCGCGGCGGTGAGGATGATTGAGAAGATTGGAAATAATAGATAAAATTTAAATATACCGGGCGGGGGAAGTCCAGCCTGTCTCATAACTACCAAAAGAATCATGGCGCCTGCCGGTCACGGCACCGTGCCTCCCTCCGGGCCCGGCTGTTCGCCTCGTTGCCGGACCGCCCTATGCCGCAAGCGGCGGGGCGCCCAATTTCAGTTTTTACAATTCATGCTTAGTGCAAGTGTCCGATTGCGCTTTTCTGCGCTCTCTGCGTCTCTGCGGTGCAGTTTTTCCTTTGACTATTATGTATTTTAATTCCAATCAAAGTGGTTTTTTAATCCTTTTCAATTAAATCATCATATCCATGAAAAAGATCCCGATCATAAATCTGTCCAGCGGTACCGGAAGAAAATTTCTCACGAATCTCAGGTCCAGAAGCGTTGCGCGCACTGAAGCGGCGCAGGCCGTTGTGGATAAAATCCTGTATGACGTCAAAAACAAAGGCGATAGCGCGCTGTTTGCCTACACGAAGAAATTCGATCACGTAAGTGTTACCAAAAAGACCATCCGGCTCGAACCCTCATATATCAAGAAAAGGGCGGCCCTGGCGCCGGCCGCGTTCAAGGCCGCCTGCGCCGAGGCGGCACAGCGCATCAGGGCGTTTCACGAGCGCCAGAGGCCGGCGGCGTTTTCCCTGAAGACCACCGAGGGCGTGCTGTCGCAAGTCATCAGGCCCATCGGGCGCGCGGGCGTGTACGTGCCGGGCGGGGTGACGTTGTATCCGTCAAGCGTGCTCATGAACGTGATCCCGGCGCAGATCGCGGGCGTGGCCGAGATAGCGCTCGCCACGCCGCCGCGCGGCGAGCTCGATCCCGCGCTCGCGTACGCAATGGCGCTGCTCGGCGTTTCAGAAGCCTACCGCATGGGCGGCGCGCAAGCCATCGCTGCTTTTGCCTATGGTACCCGGAGCGTCGCGGCCGTCGACAAGATCACCGGGCCCGGCAACCTGTATGTCGCGCTCGCGAAGAAGGCGGTGTACGGCACGGTCGCCATAGACTCGGTGGCGGGCCCGAGCGAGGTGATCGTGCTCGCCGACGCCTCGGCAAACCCGCAGTGGGTCGCGCTCGACCTGCTTGCCCAGGCCGAGCACGGCAGCGGGGACGAGACCGCACTGTGCGTCACCGAGGACGCGCGCTTCGCAACAAGCGTTGCCGAATGCACGGTCCGGGAGATCGAACGCTCGCCCGTAAAGAATGTTTTTTCACGCCTCGGCGCCGCTTCCCTGTGCGTGTGCGTGGCGAAAAGCAGGAAGCAGAGCATAGAGTTTGTCAACCAATGCGCGCCCGAGCACCTGGAGATCATCACCACAACCTGGAAACAAGACCTGCGTGACATCCGCAACGCGGGCGCCGTGTTCGCCGGCCCGTATTCGCCGGTAGCCATGGGCGACTATTTCGCGGGCACCAACCACGTGCTTCCCACGGGCGGGGCGGCGCGGTTCTCGTCGCCGCTGGGCGTCGAAGACTTTGTCAAGCGCATGTCGGTGGCCGAGATCAGCAGGCGGGGCCTGCGAAGCGCCGCCCGCCGCGTGTCGGTGCTGGCGCGCGCCGAGCGCTTCGTGCACCACGCCCTGAGCGTGGAGCGGCGCGCGGATGCGTAAGAAAGTACTTTTTGTCAACTCCAACACCGAGCTTGCCCCGTATCCGGTCCCGCCCGTGGGCCTGTGCCTGCTTGCCTCCGCGATAAAAGAATCATACGAGGCGCGCGTCTTTGACGGGCTTTTCACCCCCTCCCCGCGGCTTCCCGATGCGGTGCGCGAATTCGCGCCCGACTACGTGTGCCTCGGCGTGCGCAACGTCGACAACGTGGTGATCGACAATCCGGTCTATTACCTTGACGCGATAAAAGAGAGGTTTGTCACGCCCGTCCGCGGCGCCACCGGCGCGCCGCTCATCGCGGGCGGCAGCGGCTTCAGCATGTTCCCGCCGGAGCTCATGGAACTATCCGGCGCGGACTACGGCATCGTGGGCGAGGGGGAAAAGGCGCTGCCGGCCCTTCTTGCCGCGCTCGATTGCGGCCGCGACCCGGCCGGGATTCCCGGCGTCATCACCAAACAGCACGGCGCTGAAAAGTTTGCGCCGCCGCGGTTCGACGGCGAGCTTGCGGCCCTGCCTTTTTCAGAGATCGACAAATGGATAGACTTCTCGCCGTACAGACAGCGCGGCGCGTACGCCCTCCAGACCAAGCGGGGCTGCGGCAGGCAATGCATCTACTGCACCTACCCCTGCATCGAGGGAACCGCCTTTCGGCTGCGCGGGCCGGAAAGCGTTGCCGACGAAATCCAACAGGCAAGCGCGCGGCTCGGAAACGTCATGTTCGAGTTCGTCGACTCCACCTTCAACGACCCGCCGGGCCATGCAGAGGCGATTTGCCGGGAGATCGTCGCGAGAAAAATAAAGGCGCGGCTGCGCACCATGGGCATCAACCCGGCGCACGCAAGCCGCGAGCTGTTCGAGCTCATGCGGTGGGCCGGCTTCTCGCAGATCGACTGCACGCCCGATTCGGGCTCCGCAGAAATGCTGCGCAATCTCAAAAAGAATTTCAGCGTAGCCGACCTTGAAAAGACCGCGCGGCTCATAGGGGAAGCAGACATCCCCACCATGTGGTTTTTTATCTTCGGCGGGCCCGGAGAGACCCGGCAGACCATGGCCGAGACCTTCGCGTTCATTGACAAATGGGTAAACCCCGACGACATGGTGTACATGATGGCGGGCCTCAGGATTTACCCCGGCACGCAGCTGCACCGCGCCGCGATACGGGAAGGCGTCGTGGGGGAGAAGGATTCCCTGCTCGAGCCCGTGTTCTATGTCTCACCGCTCATCGGCAAGGACGAAATCGACCGCATCATGAAAGAGGCCTCGCGAACAAGGCACAATTGCATTCCGGCCGCCGAATCAACGCCCCCGCCCGGCATGATGAAGAAGGCAATGGAAATGAGGGAAAAAGAAGGGCTCAAGGAGCCGATGTTCAGGACATTGCTGAGGATAAGAAGAGAAATAGTTAATAAAAAATAAAAAAAATCAGGGCGTTCCGCGGCTTCGCCGCGGCGGCACCGCGCCCCAGCGCGGCCGGAGGGAGACCGACCCGACCCGAATTAAGTGAGGGGAGGGGAACGCCCGGATTTTTTTGTGAGAAACAAGTCATACTCACTTTTTCGCCTCCTTGCCTCCTTAAGCTTCAATAAAGTATCTTTATCCTCCAAGCGTGCGAGAGTAGCTCAGACTGGTAGAGCTCCACCTTGCCAAGGTGGCCGTCGCGGGTTCAAATCCCGTCTCTCGCTCCATTTTTTTTACACGGTCTTTTAAAACGGCGGCATAGCCAAGCGGTAAGGCAGAGGTCTGCAAAACCTTTATCTCCAGTTCAAATCTGGATGCCGCCTCCATTTTTTCCCCCTCCCTTCTCGATTCTTCTACGAATACGCCAAGCGCATCTGCCGTTCCGCGAAGCGGCATTCAGCAGCGGTTGCGTTGCGAAGGGCCGACGCCTCGCGAGCGTCAAGCGAGCGAACTCGCGCGGCCCTTTGCAGGAAGGGGTGTGCCCCCGGATCACCGCCGCCGCGCTATCCTTATGCATAAATTTTACGGCGGCGGAAGCCGGGGGCCAGGGAAAACCACGAAGTGGTGTCCCCATCGAATAAAGAAATTAAACCACGACCGGCAGGCGCCATGATTATTGTGTCTTTTAGAAAGATGCGAGGTAGGGGAACGCCCATATTTTTTTTAATAAACAAAGAATAATTTTCATGGAGCCCTTCCCCCGGGGTTCCACGCCTGCGTTGTCCCCAAAATCAAGGCAACGAACGCCATCATGCCCACGGCGAGGATCACGAAATGCGTGTAGTCGATTTTCCGTTTCACGATCTTGATCTTGCCCTTTTCGTCAACCGTCTGGATGCCGCGTTGTGCCAATGCGGCGGTGTCTTTTTTCGCGCTGTCGGCCTGCGCCTGCCACTCAGGCGGGGCGAGGACCTGCGACTGGGGCTGGCCCAATGCGGGTAGGGCGAAAAATAATAATAATGACAGGATGGATAGATGCCTCACGGGACTTTTTATCATCTGTAAAACCCTTTGACAGGCTCAGGGTGAACGGAATTCTTCAACATCAGCAGGAGATTGCTTCGCTTCACCCGCAATACCATCTCCTCTCAACTCGTCAACGCGTCCACCCGTCTGCACGTCAACGAATTAACGCTCTAACGCTCTAACGCATCAACTTTTCTCTGTGTCCTCTGTGTCTCTGTGGCTATCTTGTCTTACCCGAGAACCTTCGCCACCAGCCTGTTGATCTCCTTCGGGTTCCCTTTTCCCTTTGTCGCCTTCATCACCTGGCCCACGAAGAACCCCGCGAGCTTTGTCTCGCCCGCCTTGAACCTCGCCGCTTCCCTGGGATTGCCGGCCACCACCTCGTTCACGATTTTCTCAAGCTCGCCGGAATCGGAGATCTGTTTGAGTCCTTGTTCCTCGATGATGGTTTCCGGATCCTTGCCGGTGCTTTCCACAAGGTCGAATACTTTTTTTGCCGCGTTTGCCGAAATGACATTGTCCTTTACAAGACGGAGTATTGTTGCCAGTTTTTCCGGCGTGACCTTGAGCCGGTTGATCTCCATTTTCTTTTCCTTGACAACCCGGAGCGCCTCGCCCATGATCCAATTGGCAATGAGTTGATTGTCTTCACGTGATTGTGATTTGAATTGATGCACGGTGTTTTCAAAGAATCCTGAGGGCGCGGGAGTGGTTGTGACAACGTCCGCCATATAGGGCGTAATACCATATTCCTCGATAAACCGTTGCCTTTTTTGCTTGGGTAGTTCGGGCAAAGTCTTTCTGATTTCGTCTATCCATTCGTCGGAAACCATTAACGGCAGCAAATCAGGCTCGGGAAAATACCGGTAATCGTGCGCGCTTTCCTTGGTGCGCATGGCAACGGTCTGGTTCTTGTTCGGGTCCCACAGGTACGTCTGCTGCTCGATTTTCTCGCCGTGCATGACCGCGTCCTTCTGGCGCAGCGCCTCGTATTCGAGCGCCTTCTCCACGCCGCGGAAGGTGTTCATGTTCTTGAGCTCGGTCTTGGTGCCGAGTGCCGCTTCGCCCTTGGGGCGTATCGAAATGTTGGCGTCGCAGCGCAGGCTTCCTTCCTCCATGTTGCAGTCGCATATATCAAGGTATTCGAGGATCTGTTTTATCGCGGTGAGGTAGGCGTGGGCCTCCTGGCCGCTGCGGAGGTCGGGCTCCGAAACGATCTCGATGAGCGGCGTGCCGCACCGGTTCACGTCGAACAGCGAGTCTTCGTCCTGGTCGTGGACGAGCTTGCCCGCGTCCTCTTCGAGGTGGACGCGCGTAATGCCGATGCTCTTTTTTTTGCCGTCGATTTCGATCTCGATCGCGCCTCCCCGGCACAGCGGCATGTCGTACTGGGAGATCTGGTATCCCTTGGGAAGGTCGGGGTAGAAATAGTTTTTGCGCGCGAAAATCGACCGCCGGGAGATTTTGCTGTTCACCGCCAGCCCCATGCGCACCGCCATCTCCACCACGCTGCGGTTGAGCACGGGCAGGCTGCCCGGAAGCCCCAGGCACACCGGGCAGCCGTGGGTGTTGGGCGCGTCGCCGAAGGGCGTCGCGCAGCCGCAGAAGATTTTCGTTTTGGTAAGCAGCTGCGCGTGAATCTCGAGGCCGATGACGGTTTCAAATTCCATGGTAATAAATTAATACTTGTAATTATACAGATAAAAAAAATGTGGTGGGGGAGGTCTACCCCTTCGGGTACTTCCAAGGGTCGTCCCCCTGGGGTGCAGCTTCCGCGGCCTCCTTCACAAGACAGAAAACTAGGAGGCGGCGGTGATCTGTCATTTCATTTAGTCTTGGTACGGTAGCGGTGCTTCGCACCATTTTATTATGCCTTTTGCCAAGTGCACCCACACCCCCTCTTTGGCGCCGGAGTACCGTGGTTCGCGGAAACCTGGGTGGCTGGCGGTCCACCCGCGGCAGATCAATCTTTACATGGTGGAAGCAGAAAAATATCATAGCCGATGAAAGGCAGATGTTTGAAATTTCGTGGTAATCGGACACCACAAGGGTGCGCCCCGCGGGTGGCTCGGGCTTGAATCAAAGGGTTCCCGTCTGCACCCAGGAGAGTGGAGTGCCGAGGACACCGCAGACGCGTTTCGCGGCGAGGAGGCCGAGGCCGGGGGAGATACTTCTCCCCCGATTAATTATTGTTTTATCTCTTCAACAACCTGAAATTTCATTCCTTTTTTTACAAGGCTTGAGTCGCCGTAGGCCTGGGCTTTTTCCTTTGTGTCAAACTCCCCGATGTGCACCCGGAACACCTTCTTGCCTCCGGCGCTGCCCTGCGTGATCGCCGCGGAGGGAAACTGCACCGCCAGGTTCGCCCTGAGCGCCTGGGCGTTTGCCATTTCGCCGAACGCGCCCACCTGGAGCGAATACACCGTTTTTTTCTCGACTGGCTTTATTTTTTTCAACGTCGTGTCCGTGCGGTATACAGAATCCTTTGCAGGCGCAGCGACGGCTTCCTTTTTCGCCACGGTGTCTTTTTTCGCCGGCGAAGCAGATTTTACCGGCGCCCTTTCCACCATGGCTTTTTCAAGATAATCCGGATAGCGCTGCTTGATAAAGGCGAGAACCGAGTCCGCTTTTTCGCGGCGCGCAAGCCCAGCGGCGCTCGCGTAGGCGCCGGCGGCCGCGGCGCAGGAGCGCGAACCGCTGTCCGAGGAGTCCATGCACGCGCCGAAGTGCGCCAGTGCGCGGGAGTAATTTCTTTTTGAATAGTAATAGACGCCGAGATAGAAATTTGCGGTTTTCCCCACCGACATTGCGGTGTCTTCCGCTACCTTGCGCATGGTGACGGCAAACGAGCTGTCGATGGTGTCGTGGATCGCGTTGAGGTAGCACGCCTCCACGTCGCGGCCCTTGCCCGAGAGCCCGGCCGCGCTGATGAAATAACCCGACGCCTTGTGGAACCTGCTCCACAGGTAATTGGCGCACCCCAGCCTGAAATACGCCTCGCTGCGCAGGGAGTCGGGCGCCGATTTGTCAAGCGCGACCTTCTTGAGCAGCTCGAGCGCCTTTGCCGCGTCGGCAAGGGAGATGGCGTACAGCACCGTGATCTCAGGGTCGGCCGGGTTTTCCGCGTGCGCCTTTTCGAGCAGAGCGCCGGCCTTTTTGTATTCGCCCTTTTGCATCATTGCAGCCGCTTCGGAAGCGGGCCCGGCGAATGCCAAGGCGGTGAAAGATGGGATGAAAATTATTGCGCAAAGGAAAAGCGAAGTGATGGATGCCTTATGCCAAGCGTTAGGCCGGACTGCAGGGTGAGCTGGAGCGAATTGCCGGCCGACCCCTCGCCGAAGGCGGCCTCGGGCGGCCCGGCAACGAGGCCGCATGGCCGAGCCCGGAAGGAGGGCCGCCGCGGCAAAGCCGCGGAACGCCCATGTCTTTTTAATTTTGAAATTCTTATTCAAAACGTATCGTCCCCCACCGGCTCCACAAAATCCTGGGCCTGGTCCATGGCCGCCGGCGGCGGCGCCGCCCCAGCAGCGCGTTCGGCCTCAAGTTGCTTTATCTGTTTGTCTTTTTTGTAAATCTTGGCCCTGAGCGTGACGATGTAATAGGCCGCGATGGAAAGGCCGACCGCGAGTCCCAGGCCGAGCGCGGCCGAAACGTAATGCCACACCGGATGGGGCTTGGTCTGATAAAAGAAAAACCACGCCGGCACCTGCACGCCGAACTCGGGTTTTGAAAAGTTCACGATGATCACCACCGCGATTGCAAACGAGATGACGAAAACGATCGCCCAACGGATGAAAACCATGCTCACGTCCTTTCGCAGACAAGCGTCATGCCGGTGCTGTGCAGCACCCGCATGGGTAAAATCATTCCTGCCAGAGAGTCATTGCAAGCCGCAAGAACCCTTTTGCACCCGAAATCCTGTCCCATCCAGAGCTTCTCGCCGCCGTCCTGCCGGCCGGTGAAGAGGACCGGAACGGTTTTTTCCTCCATCGCGGCGTAGTGCCGTTTGGTGATGGCGGTCTGCAGATCGATGAGCTCCCTGAGCCGGCGCTGCTTTACATTTTGCGCCACGTCGTCGCCCATGCTCGCGGCAGGCGTGTTGTCGCGCTTGGAATACTCGAACATGAACGCCGCCGTGAAACGTACCGCCTTGAAAAGTGAAACCGTGTCGCTGAAATCGTTTTCGGCCTCGGTGGGGAAACCCACCATGACGTCCGTGGTGATGTCGATGCCCGGAACATGATGCCGTATCATGTCGATGAGGCGCAGATAGCGTTCGCGGTCATACTTGCGGTTCATGAGACCGAGCACCCGGCTTGAGCCTGATTGCACGGGTAGGTGCAGGTGCTTGCAGAGTTTCGGGAGCTCGGCCATTGCGCGGACCAGTTCCTCGGAACAGTCCTTGGGGTGGCTCGTGGTAAACCGGATTCTTTCAAGGCCGTCTATGGAATGAATGCGCCTGAGCAGGCCGGGAAAATTCGTGCCGCCGTCGTGATACGAATTGACGTTCTGGCCCAGCAGGGTGACTTCTTTTGCGCCTTTGTCAACAAGCGAGCGAACGGCGTCTTCGATGCGCAAGGCCGGAAGGGATACTTCGGGCCCGCGCACCTGCGGCACCACGCAGTAGGCGCAGCGGTTGTCGCAGCCGCGCATGATGGGCACGAACCTGCTCACCGCGTTTTCTTCATGCGCGCCCTTTTTCGCGGGCTTCGGCGCGGCCAGCGCCGTATCGATGCCCTGCACGAATTTTTCAAAATCCCTCGCGCCGATGACCCGGTCGACGCCGGGGAAATCATGCCTGAGCTTTTCGCCCATGCGCTGGGCCATGCAGCCCACCACCCAGATTTTCTGGTTTTTTTTCCGCTGCCGCTTGTGCGCCGCGTGCTCCGCGATGTGCGCGAGCGCGCGCTGCTCGGCGTGCTCGCGCACGCTGCACGTGTTGATCACGATGAGGTCGGCGTCCGCGGCGCGTTCCGTTTTAGCAAAGCCGCGCTCCAGGAGCACCGCGGCCAGCGCGTCGGAGTCGGCGACGTTCATCTGGCAGCCGAAGGTTTCGAAAAATACAAATGGCATAATTAATGATTTGATTAATTGATAAACAATAAAAAAGCTGGGCGTTCACTCAGCGGAATGGGCGCAGAGTTTTGCGCCCATTCCGCTGAGGTCGGTTCTCCTTACGGTCCACCCCTTCGGGTGCTTCTCCCTCGTCAGGGATTTCCAAGGGTCACAAGGGTCGTCGTCCTTGGGCTCGGGCTGCCACGGCCCTTCAAAATTGCGGATTGTGGAATGCGGATTGCGGATTGAAAATGCATCCTCTTCTTGCCTTTAATTCCGCAATCCGAAATCCGCAATCATCAATCGAAAAGTCCAGGCGGCACCGTGCTCCAGCGACGGCCTCCGCTCCTGCTTAACGCGTGGCATAAGTCAACCACCATTCTTGTTTTCCTTCGTTATCATCAAGCGCCGTCCCCCGAGGCAGGGGGAACAAAAATAAAATTTCACCGCAGATACGCGGAGAAGACAATAATTGAGTTTTTTTCATATCATCTATTATTCTTGTCTTTCTCCACCGTGTAAAGGTTGCGCCGCGGCAGATGCATCGCCAGCCACCCTGGAACCTGCGTACCAAGGGAGTATCGGCGCCAAAGAGGGGGTGTGCCCCCGGATCGCCGGCGCGCTTCTTAACACAGTGGAGTCATGCCTTGGGAGCGCGCCGGAAGCCGGGGGCCAGGGGGAGACTTCCCCCGCCATGAATTCTTTTTCTATTACAACAACCCATGGATAAAATGGTAACTATAAATAATCGCCAGCATGCAAACATTGGTGAGTATCCCCGCCATAACATCGTCCATGGTGATGCCCAGGCCGCCCTCCAGCGTCTCCATGCGGTGCACCGGAAAAGGCTTGACAATGTCAAAAAACCTGAACAGCACCAATCCGAGCACGAGCGTTTTAATGTTGAGGGGAATAAACAAGAACGAAACGATCTGGCCCGCGCACTCGTCGATGATGACCTTGCCGGGGTCGTCTTCGCCGAACACCTCGCGCGGCCGCGACGAAACGATGGTGGAAAACGCCGTGACGCCGAGTGCCAGCAGCCACAAAGCAAGAGGCTGCACGGGCACATGGGTGCGGCCGAAGAACCACCACAGCGCGCCGACCGTGATCGCGGACCCGATGGTGCCCGGCATCCAGGGGAAGTAACCGATGAATAACAGGGTGGCGCAGGCTTTTTGGAGCCAGATCAAAATTGGATTTTTCATAATCCCTTTCTGTCAAAAAAGACCATAACGTCTGAAGGTCGTAACGTCTGAAAGTCAAAAAAATCCTTACTAAAATGACGAGGGATTGTTGACTTTGTAGACTTTACAGACCTTATAGACCTTCAGACTCTCCATACCTGATTTCCACCCGCTCATGCAGCGCCTGATTAAGCGTGATCTGGTCAATATATTCCAGCTCCGTCCCCGCCGGCACGCCGCGGGCGAGCAGGGTGATTTTCAAATGCAAATCGGCGAAAATGCGCGCAAGGTACAGGCACGTGGTCTCGGCCTCGGCGCTCGCGCCCAGACCCAGAATGAGCTCCTTCACGCCTCCTTTGTCAAGACGTTTCCTAAGCTCGGCGATGCGCAGCTTGTCCGCAGTGACGCCGTTGATGGGCGAAAGCACGCCGCCGAGCACGTGGTAAAGGCCGCGAAAGATGCCGGTTTTTTCGAACACGAGCACGTCGGACGGTTTTTCCACCACGCAGATCACGCTCGTGTCGCGCCTGGCAGACAAGCACACCTCGCACAATTCGGCAATGCCGTAATTGAAGCAGGTCTTGCACACTTTAATTTTCGATTTGACGGTCGCGATGCTCTGGGAAAGGTTGTCGAGCTCGTGCTGCGGACGCTCAAGCAGGTACAGCGCGAGCCGCAGCGCGGTCTTTTTGCCGATGGTGGGCAGCTGGCTCAGCGCCTCGACAAGGTTTTCAAGCGGTTCGATCAAAACGGGTTCCCTTTAAATTCGTTTGACAGAAAAATCACCGAAAAGGCGCAAAGTTCGCAAAGAAAGACGGTGTTTTATTCCGAAAAAGACATATGTTCCACTTCGCGTTCTTTGCGTCTTTGCGGTGAATTGTTCTTTCTTACGGCGCAAGCCCCAGCCCGCCCAGGTTCATCCCCTTGGTGAGCCCGCCGAACGCCGCCTCCGACTGAGCCTTCACCTTCTCCTGCGCGTTTTTGAACGCGGCCACGACGAGGTCCTCGAGCATCTCGACGTCGTCGGGGTCGACCACCTCGGGGTTGAGCGACACCGAAACGCAGTCGCCGCCGCCGTTCAGGGTCACCTTCACCATGGTGCCGCCCGCCGTGCCCTCGAACGTTTTCTTGGCGAGCTCGTCCTGCGCCTGCGCCATCTGCGCCTGAAGGCGCTGCGCCTGCTTCAGGATCTTGTTGATGTTCTGGGACATGAATGATCCTCCTTTACTGGTGCTACAGCACCGAACCGTCGAATATGTCAAGCACGCTTTTGATGACCGGCTCGTTGCTGATTTCGTTGTTGATCGACAGCGGCGCCTTTGCCGCGGCGGCCGGGCCCGCCGGACGCGCCGGGTCGCCGGCCTGCTCCAGGGTGATGTGGAGCTCAACATGGCCGAGCGCGAACTCATCGAGCTTTGCCTGGATTTCGTCTCGGTTTTTCTTTTTGAGGATCTCGTTAAACTGGAAACGGAACGCCTTGGGAAACCGGATGTCGATGGACGATGGGGTCGACGAAACCACGTAGGCGGACGACATGTGGTATTCCAGCGTGGGCCGGTCCTGTTTGAGGTGCTGCAGGAACTCGGGCCATTTGGCCTGGAGATTTAATTGCCCGGCCGGGCCCGCCTCATTGACAGACGAGGGGCCATTGTCCCCGTCGTCGAACTGCGCTTCGTCATCGTCCGGCGCATCGCCCTGCAAATCCGCGATCGGAGCGGCTGCGGGCGCGGCAACCGGTCTGGCCGGCGCAGGGGCGGCCGCGGCAGGAGTCACCTCACTTTTTTTTTTATCCTGAGTCGAGAAAGATGCCGGTGAAGAAGCGGCCGCGTCAAGAGAGGGATCCTGCCCGCCCAGCGCCTCGAGGAGTTTTTCGAGCTCGACCGTATTGTCAAGGTGCACGAGCTTGAACAGCATGAGCTCGACGAGGAACCGCGGAAAATCGCTGTACCGCAGGTCGCGTTCGGTTTTGCGCACGATCTCCGCCATGCGCAGGAGCGCGGCCTCGGAAAATGCCGACGCGGCCTTCGCGATGGCGCCGGACGAATCGGAAGGCAGATCGATGCGCGGATTGCCCATCACCGACGGGATGCGGCACAAGAGCAGCGTGCGCAAATGGTCTTCGAGGCCGATCACAAACTCGTGCAGGTCGAACCCGCGCGCCAGGATGTCTTCCACCGCGGCGAGCACGGGCGCCGCGTTTTTCTCGGCAACGGCCTTCATGACCGTGTCGTAGATCTCGGTGCCGATGATGCCGAGCACGGAGCGCACCGAGCCCTCGTCGATCTTTTCATGCGAGAACGAGAACACCTGGTCGAGGAGGCTCAGACCGTCGCGCATGCTGCCCTCGGCCTTGCGCGCCACCACGGTGAGCGCACCGGGGTCAAACGCGATTTTTTCCGCCGTGCAGATTTTCTCGAGCCGCGCCGCGATCTGTTCCGTGGAGATCCTGCGGAAATCGAAGCGCTGGCAGCGCGAATGGATGGTGGCGGGAATTTTTTGCGGCTCGGTGGTGGCGAAGATGAAGATGACGTTGGCGGGCGGCTCCTCGAGCGTCTTGAGCAGTGCGTTGAACGCCGACTTGGAGAGCATGTGCACTTCGTCAATCACGTAGATGCGGTATTTGCCGCCCATGGACGAATAGCGCACGTTTTCGCGGATTTCGCGGATGTCTTCGACTGAATTGTTTGACGCGCCGTCGATTTCCAGCACGTCAAAGCTCGAACCGCCGATGATGTTTTTGCACGGCTCGCACACGCCGCATGGCGTGGGCGTGGGGCCCCTGTCGCAGTTGAGCGCGCGCGCCAGGATCCGCGCCGTGGTGGTCTTTCCCACGCCGCGCGTGCCGGTGAAAATGTAGGCATGCGCCACGCGGTCCTTCTCGATGGCCTTCTTGAGCGTGGCCGTGATGTGCTCCTGCCCCACGACGTCGTCGAAGGTGAGCGGGCGGTATTTTCTGGCAAAAACGAGATAGCTCATAATTGATTGCGGACGGAAGAATGTAGAATGAAAATAATACAATTCATGATAATTTTATTATAATGATATGTACTTTTTTTGATTTTATATCATCAGGGACTGAAAGCTGCAGCAATGAGAATAAAGAAAAATATCGTATCAAAAGAGCCGCTTGAGTCATCCAAGGTTGTGGCGAAATCCTTTTGCCATGCAGGACTGGAGGCCGCACCGGAGCGCGGTGCTGCCCGGCCCTCGCCGAAGGCATACGGGGAGCCGAAGGCGAGACCGGAAGGACGACCCTTGGAAGTACCCGAAGGGGGAACGCCCAGTTTCATTTTTCTTTACATCATGAAAAAATAATAGGGTCAAGTTTACCTGCGGCACACTCAGTATCCGCTTACCGTTGCTCCCTTCCGGGCCTGGCGGGGTTCACAGACTGACGTTGCGCAGGGCCTGACCCCTTGTATCATGCAGATTGATTGTATCCGTGCAAAAAATAATACGTACCAGGAGAAAAAAGGAATCCAATTATTTGCGCCGGATTGAGATAAATAGGAAGAAACCTTATCCGCTGTCGCCTTATGTACGATGGGCGGTACTTATTGTTCCAAGGTCTGGATAATATTTCGGCATAATCATATATTAAGCAATGACGGTTTAATCTCAATCCCCAAGGAAGCCGCTCATGCCGCTTTCCGTCTTCTTCTCCAACAGCCTCGACCTGCTCGCCGAACAGTTTGCGGCCAGGCTTGCACAGGATTGGAAAGACCCGTTTGACCCGCCGGTGGTCATCGT
Organism: Chitinivibrionales bacterium; assembly: GCA_035516255.1. Taxonomy (NCBI): domain Bacteria; kingdom Pseudomonadati; phylum Fibrobacterota; class Chitinivibrionia; order Chitinivibrionales; species Chitinivibrionales bacterium. Next base: position 21,166 of record DATJAL010000020.1, read on the forward strand.
GCCTTCGGCGCAGGTCGCGCACTGGCTCAGGCAGAGCATGCGCAGGATCTGCGGCACCGATGCGGTGTGGACGCATCGCTTTCTCGACGGGTTCATTCAGGAACAGATCGGCCGGTGCAGGAAAAAATCAAGCATAAAGGAAGAGAGGAGCATGACATCGGCCGAGGTGCTGCAGTTGTCGGTCCTTCGGCTTTTGCAGGGGTTGACAAAAGCGCAATATCCCTGGCTGTACGGACCGCCCGGTGTGGAGGCGGACGCGCCCATTCCGGAGCGCCTGCTCCAGCTTTCCTCGGGCATCAGCCGGCTTTTTCTGGAATATTTTTCTTCGAGGACCGGGCTGCCGGACGCTTGGGCGGCGGGCGAAGACTTTTTTTCCGAGGGAAAGCCGCCGTGGGAAAAAGAAGGTGAGAAATTCCAAAGGGAACTATATAAGAAATTGCTGGACAACGGGGAAATCTGGGCCGTCGCGCACGAGCTCAAGGAATTGCGGCGTCGGCCGTCGGCCAAGTCAACAGATGAAAATGGGCCGGTATATCTTTTCAACGTCTCGGGGCTTGGAATGGCGTATCATGAGTTTCTCACCCGTCAAGCCGAAACCCGCGACATACATGCCTTCATCCTCAATCCCTGCGCCGCGTTCTGGGAAGACGTGCGGACCGTGCGCGACCTGCGCCGCGAGAGAAAATGGTCGCTTAAGAAGCTCAAGGACTATGTCCCGGAAAACGATCCGGACGAAAACCCGCTGCTGCGTTCCTGGGGCGATTTCGGCAAGCGCGTGATAAAAATCTGGAGCGAGCGCGCCGCCGATTACGCGAACACGGAATACCTGGAAAAACCGGCGCTTGCGGAAGGGGAAAATGGAAGCATTCTCAAACAGATCCAGCGTGATCTCCTGCTGCGGATGCCCGGAAAACCGGTTGCGGCCGGTGTTGGCAAACAAGAATCCGACGGCTCGCTCGAGGTGTTCGCCTGCAAGGGAAGGCTGCGGCAGCTCGAGGTTCTCCGCGACTGGATCGTGAACGTTCTACGCAACGACGTCGCAGCATCCCAAAAGCTGATGCTTGGCGATATCGGCGTTTACCTGCCTGACGCCGCCGCCTGCGCCGTTGAAATCGAACTTGTGTTCGGCGCGTATCCGCAGAACCATCCGTTGCATATTCCCTGGGCCTTTGAAGGCGGGCGCCCGGACGCGAGCGCGTACGCCGGCGCGGTGCGCGCCTATCTGGCGCTCATGGACGGCGCGTTCGCCAGGCCTCAGGTGCTCGATTTTCTGTCAAACCCGCTCGTGATGGAAAAAACCGGGACCGCGGCGGCGGACCTTGAGGCATGGACCGGATGGATCACGGCGCTGAACATTTTCCGCGGGTTCGACGCCGCGCACCGCCATGAAGTTGACGGATGCGACAGTTCCTTCCACACGTGGAGCCAGGGCATAAACCGGCTGCTTCTCGGCCGCATTGCGGCAAATCCGGTGCGCATGGGCAGCGCGGATTTTCTCCCGTACCGCGACATCGCCGCCGGCGACGACGCCGGCCTGTTCCGGTTTGTCAGCGCCCTCGAGGGATTGTGGGCCGACAGGGCGGCGCTTTGTGAACGGCTCTCCGGCGACGGCGGCTGGAAAGCGGCCGCGGGGCTGCTGGCCGAAAACCTCGGCCGATGGCTGGAACCTGAAGACAGCGGCGAGAGCGCGGTGCAAAGCGAGTTTCTCGAGGCGCTTTCAATCGCCGATGCCAATGACCGGTCGCTTCCGGCCGCGGATATGCCCAGCGGCGTCCGGCTTTTTCTGGGGTGGGCCGCGTCGATTTTACCCAGGCGGACCGCGGGCCGCGCCGGTTCACCCGGCGTGCTCGTGTTCCGCACGCTTGCGGCCGGCAACGTTTTTCCGTTCAGGCTAATGGCGCTTGTAAATTTCGGCGCGCTCGATTTCCCGGGCGAGAACGCGCCGCGGCCGCTTGACCTGCGGCCGTTGAAAAAAGCAGTTGACGATACGGACCCCATCGAGCGCAACCGCCACGCCTTTCTCGAGGCCGTGGCAAGCGTCGGGGAGCGTCTGGCGGTGTTCTACCCGTCGCTGGACGCGGGCAGCGGCGAGGAAATGCCGCCGTCATCGACCGTACTGGAGCTTCTTACCGCGGCAGGGCTTGACATAAAGCGATTCCGCACCGAAACGCCGTTGTGCGCCGAGGAAGGCGATGTTCCGGCGAACGGGAAAGTGGCGAAAAATCCCTTTCCCGTCATGGACGGCCTGGTTACCGCTCTGGCCGATGAGATGCGGAAAAATCATGATAACGCCCCAGACGCGGAGCCGCCGGCGCAACAGGCGTTTTCGCCCGAGCCGGCCGGCGAACGCCGCCGCGTCAAACTGTCCGCGCTCAGGCGCTGGCTTGAAGACCCGTTCACCCACCGTATCGAAAGCGCGCTCGGCAAAGACGATCCGGAGGAGACCGCGGAGGCGCTTCTTGACGAGGAGCCGTTCGAGACCGCGTTTCTCGACCGTCTCGGCCTTGTGCGAAAAATGTGGGACGGCGCGCTTGACGGATTCGAGGGCTGCGACGGCGACGGCGTGGCCGCGCGGTGCAAAATGCCTGATGACAAAAAGGAAGAACGGTGGCGCGGCCATTTCGATGATGCCTACCGTCTCCTGCGGCTCGAGTCCCGCACGCCCGACGGGTTCCTGGGCAACGTTGACAAAAAGGACCTTTTTGATAATGTCAAGGGATATTTACGGGCATTGTGGGACGAAATCGGCGCCGTTGCCGGCATCGCTTTTGTGGAAAGGCTGCGCCTCGAACGCGGGGCGGCAGCGGGCGCGCCCGCCCGCCAGGGACTGGTGTTTGACCATGTTCCTGTCAAAGGGCGGGCAGTGGTCCTCGAAGGCGGGCCGCAGGTTTGCTTTTGGGAAGGGGATAAAAGGAAGCTCCATCTTTTTGTTCCGGTTTATCCTCGCATGAGCAACGACAGAATCGTCAAATACTGCCTGCTTCCCTGGCTTTCGGCGCAGGCGACAGCCGTCGCGCGGAGGCTTGATTTCGGCTGCGTCATTCATCTGACGGACGGCGAAAAATCAGAAAAGATCGGGATTGACATAAGACAAAAAGAAGCGGCCGCCTATTTCCAGACGGCGCTTGCGGCGTTTCTTGATGAGACGTCGGTTGAGCATCTCCCGCTGCAGGCGGTTGAGACGTTTGTTCAGAAAAGGCTGGCGGCCGCCGAGGAAATTGAGAAAGCCGATATCGAGGAATGGCTCGAAGATGACGCCGGCGCGCAACATCCGCGGTACCGCCACCATTCGGAGTTTGTCGACCTGCTCGGGCCGCCGGTGATCAATGATGCGCGCGAGGCGGCGGCCGCGCGGTACGGCCCCCTCCTATATGCATGCTATCCGCAAGAACCCGCCGACAGAGAAGGGGAGGCCGCGTGTTCCGCGACATAGACCTTGACAAACACGGCCTCGTCGAGGCGTCGGCGGGCACGGGCAAGACCTACACCATCGAGCGGCTCGTGCTGCGGCTGCTTGCCGAAAAGAACGTGCTGCTCGAAAACATCCTGGTGGTCACCTTTACCGAGGCGGCCGCCATGGAGTTGCGCAGCCGCATGCGAGCCCTGCTCGGGCAGGCCTGCGCGGGCAGGGGCGTCGACGGTTTTTACATTTCGGCCAAACAGATGGCGTGGCTCAGCGGCGAACTGCTCGCGTTCGACCGGGCGAACATTTTCACCATCCACGGGTTCTGCAACCGCGTTCTTTCGCGCTGGCCGCTTGAAACCGGTCTTGCCCGGGGCGGCGAGATCGTCGACGAGCAGTCGCTCGCCAACGCCCTTGTTGCCGAGGAGATGCGCGGCGTGTGGCCCGAGTGGGACGGGCGCCTTGAGGGTGCATTGACAAAAGAGATAGGCGAGGCGGGCATTGAGAAATTCCGGGCCGCCGTCGTTGCCGTGGCGCAGCGGTATGCGCCCGGACAAGTGGAACTGGCGCCGGAACCGTGTGAAAGCCTCGATGCCTTCTGCGCTTCGGAAAAAGCGTTCGACGAACGGGTCGACGGCGCCACGGGCAGGCTCCGGAAAGCGGCGGCCCTGCTGCTTGAAGAATATAAAAGGGTCAAGCCGCTGTTGCGGCCCGCTCCCTTAAAGGACGGAAAGTACGACGCCATCACGGCGTGGCTGAACGGGTTCTCCTGCTCGGAAACGGGAGTCGAGGAGCCGGTTGCGGAAAGGGAAGAAACAAAGGAAACCGCCGGACAATGGTTCGGGTTCACGGCGCCGGACATGCGCGTGCCCGAGGTCGCTGCCTTCTTCGGGCGATGGACGGCGTTCGTCAGGGAGAAAACCGGGCTGTGCGCGGAAATTTCCTCTCGAAGCAACAGCCTCGTTGCCTCGCTCGGCCTGAGCCTCAGGCACCGGCTCGACCGTCACCGCATCGGCAAGGGCCTGACCAGCTACAACGACATGATCCGCAGCGTCGAGGCCGCGCTTTCCCGCGGGACAGGCGCGCTGCGTGACCGACTGTGGCGCCAGTACCGCTACGCCATCATCGACGAGTTCCAGGACACCAACGCGCTCCAGTGGAACATTTTCCGCAGCGTCTTCATGGAGGGCGGGGAGAAAAGGCTGTTCGTGGTGGGCGACCCCAAGCAGTCGATTTTCCGTGTGCAGGACGCGGACGTGTACACCTACCTCGAGGCGCGCGGCTATTACGAGGAACAATGCAACAAGGGCCTGGCGAAGATTTATTCGCTCGATGTCAATCACCGGTCCACAAAAGGTCTTATTGACGCATGCAACTGCTATTTTTCAAAGAATGACTGGTTCGCCGTTGCGGGGATCGGTTTTTCGCCGACCGGGCCGGCGGATGAAAAGAAATCCTCCGCAAACCATGCGGACGCGGGAAAGAAGGATGAACCTGACCTAACGGCGATGATCGGAACCTTGAAGCCGTCCGGCCCCGTCGTTGTCAGGCCCCTGTACGGTCTTCCGGACCTGATGACCGGCACGCGCGGGTGTCCGCGTATCGGATCGCAGCGCATGTCGTACGCGCGATACATTGTGTCGAAAATCATCGAATGGCACCAGCAGGGGCTCCCGTACCGGTCAATGGCGCTTTTGTACGAGACAAGGACCTATGCCGGCCCGCTGCTGCCGCTGCTGCGCGAGGCCGGGATTCCCTATTCGCAATACAAGGAGGCCGGGCTCTTCGCCTCGCTGGAGGCGCTCAACTGGGCGTGCCTGCTCGAATACCTGGCCGAAGGCGCGCCGCAGAATTTAAAAAGGCTCCTGCTCACCGATTTTTTCGGACAGGACCCTTCCGAGGTTGTCGCGGGAAGGGCGGTCGCGCAATTCGGAACCGTTGCCGCGTGGTGGCGGACGCTCGCGGGGCGCGGGCAATGGCCCGCTCTCATGGCCGCGGTTTTTTCCGGCACCGCGCTTCTGTGCCGCGCGGCCCGGCGCGCCGGCGGCAAGCGCGTGATCGCCGCGTACCGGCAGATCGGCGAATGGGTCGCGGCCCGTCTCATCGCCGACCGCATGCCGCCCCGCGACGTGGCAAAGCTCCTGCGGGCGTATTACGCGGGCACGCGGCCGCCGCCCGAGGAGGAGGACCGCTTTCGCCGCGAGACCGAGGAGGACGCGGTCGCCGCGACCACCATCCACTCGAGCAAGGGCCTGCAGTTTGACGTCGTGTTCGTTCTGGCAGGAGCGGGCAGGGCCAGATCGCCCGACGCGCCCTACGTGGTGCGCGCCGAAAACGGAATGCGGCGCGGAAAAATACTGGTGTCGCTTGACAAAAGCCATAAGGCCGCGATGGCGCGGGAGGAAGACGGCGAGCGCCGGCGCCTGCTGTACGTCGGCCTCACGCGCGCGCGGTACAAAATGGTCCTGCCGTCGTGGGAGGAACCGAAAAAGGACAGGAAAACAGGCGCCTTGCTTTATGATAAGCTGCCGCACTACGAGAAAAACCTGCTTGACGCAAGCGCGGAAAACGAAAAACTGTTTTACCGGGATTTGTCGGCCGTCTCGACGGCGGAGCCGGGGCGGAAGCGGCAGACAGGCTACCAACGGCCGCGCGCCGGCGCCTTTACAAGCGCGGACAGCACTCCCGTGGAAAGCGCGGCAAGGAAAATCGGCGCTTATGCCGCCCGGTGCGGCATAAGCGGCCGAAGGCAGCTGCTGCATTCCTACACCTCGCTGGTGCACGGCGGCCGCGACAGCGGTCCTGAGTGGCGGGACGAGGCGCACGACAACGCGGATGAAATTGCCGCGAACCTGCCGGAGCAGCTGCGGTTTGATCCTGCCGCGGTTTTGTTCGGCGGATCGCCGGAGAAGGACCCGCAGCCCTCAACGCTTTCCGGCAAAAAAACAGGCACCGCGCTGCATGAGGTGCTGGAAGGCCTCGATTTTACTTCGGTCAAAACCGGAAACAGCGTGCTGAACAAGAAAATAGAAAACAGGTTCGGCGCATACGGCCTGCTCGCCGGAAGCGTGGAACGGCGTGCGGAGACATGCCGGCAAGTTGCCGGCCTGCTGACCGCGGCGCTTTCGCTGAAGTTACCTCTTGTCAACGGCATGACCGTAAGCCCTGCGGAAATCGCGCCGGGAGACATTCTTTCGGAATCGTATTTTTCCGCGGCGGTGGGCCGCCGAAGCGGCCGTATCGCGGAACCGGCAGCCGGCGCCGGCACCTCCGACAGTATCATCGGTTTCATCGACGTCATATTCCGCAAAGGAAAGGACCTCTATCTTCTCGACTGGAAATCCGACACGCTCGACGCGTACGACAAGAAATCGCTTGGTGATGCCATGGAAAAACGCGGCTACACCGTTCAAGCGGCGCTGTATACGGCGGCGTTTCAGCGGTGGCTTGCGGGGCGGTTCGGGGCCCAGGGATACGCGCTGAAAGGTATTTGTTACGTTTTTTTACGCGGGCCCGCGGCGGTAACGGTACCGGTGGATGGAGAGGTTCTTGGCAAATGGGAAGAGGGATTGAAGAGTTGCTTTTTACAGGCTTTCCAGGAAAAGATCATGACAAAAGGAAATACATGATTGATCACGCAACCCGCGCCTCGCCATCAGCGCCGCCTGGTCCCTCGGCGGTCGGGCCGCTCGTGAACTCACCCGGCATTAGAGCGAAAAGATTAGCGGGTCCGGACAGCCCGCGCGGCGGTTCCTCCTGCCCCGGGGCCGACCCCGCGAAGCGGGGGAACGCCCTGCTAATTTTTTATAGGGAAAGTAGCTCATCGTGGACCTTGTAACCTGGGAACGTCTCGCATCCGAGCGCTACCTGAGCCAGCCGCTTGATTGGCATATTGTCAAGATTCTTTCCGCGGCGCTCCCTCCGTCCTGCGGCAACGATGCGCGCGCCGCGTTTGAAACGGGCGCGCGGCTGCTCTGCGCGTCGTTGAACAAGGGGGACACGTACCTGCCGCTTGACCAAACGGAATTTCTGGCCGCGGCAAGCGGCTGGCTCGATATGCCGGAAAACTGGCAAGGCGGCGTCCCGTTTAGAAAGGATCATGGGGATCGGCCGGCAGAAACCGTGGATGCGTTTTCGGTAAAGGAATTTTTGCGCGAACGCATCGCGCGTTTCTCCGACTATCTTGACCGCGACGCATTTGGCGCCGTCGTTTCAAGCCCGGAAGATCCCGGTTGTCCCATCATTTATGACTCCGGAAAAAAACGCCTCTATTTTGAACGGTATTTTCAGGCGGTGAGAGGCATCAATGACGCGCTGGCGAATAGGCTCGGCGATTTTCCGTTTGCCGCGACGGACGGCGCCGCACTGGTGAAAAACCTGCTCGCCAACACTCCCGCGGCCATGCGTCCCGACGCGAGGCAGGCCGCGGCGCTTCTGCTTGCTTTGCGCAACAAGACGCTTCTGGTCTCCGGCGGTCCCGGAACGGGAAAAACCTTCGTGGTGCTGCAGATCGTACGGCTGTTCATGGCCGCGCTTCCCTGGCTTTCGGCCGAGGACATCCGCCTGGCTGCGCCCACGGGACGCGCCGCGGCGCGGCTGCAGGAGTCGATGGCGGCAGGGCTGGCAACGATTCTCGGAACGCAACAAAACGTCGGTGACGGGGCCGTGCGCGGCCGCGACGAAGCGCTGGCCGCTTTGCGCGGAACAACGGTGCACCGGCTGCTCGGTTACATCCCGTCCTCCGCCTCGTTCGCGCGCGGCCCGGAAAACCCCATCGACGCCGCGGTCGTGGTGGTGGATGAAGTGTCGATGCTCGACATCGAGCTGTTCGGCCGCCTGCTTTCGGCGCTGCCCGAGGCGTGCGTGCTCATCCTGCTGGGCGACCGGTTCCAGCTGCCGCCGGTGGAGGCGGGCGCGGTGCTCGGCGACCTCACCGCGCGGTTCGACCGGAAAAAGGGGGATTCTCTTTCGGAAAGAACGGTGAAGGAAGTCGCGAAAGTATTGAGCGCGGAGGAATGCGGCGACCTGCCGGACGCCTGCGGCACCGATGAAAGCGCCCTCCGCGACCGCGCCGTCATCCTGACACGTTCACACCGCAGCGGCCGGGCGGTCCAGGATCTGGCAAGGGCAATCAACAGTAACGAACACCCGATGGCGGCGCTGGGCCGGCCCCTTGCCATGGCGCAACATACTTGGGGCGAGGTGCTGAGCGCGGTTCCCGCCGAGGGCCGCCGAGTGTGGCTCGAGTGCGGTCCGGACGAAAAGGTGTTTCCGAAACTCGAAGGATGGCTCATGCATCATTTCGGTGCGGAATACCAGACGCTGGTCAGACGGGAGGTGCTTGACGCAGAAGAACGGCCGGGGGAGCGCGCACCGCTACTGCTCGACGCACTGGAGACCTCGAGAATCCTCACCGTGGTGCGCGAGGGCGACCGGGGCGCGGCGGGGATTAACGAAAAATGCTGTAAAAAACTCTTCAGAATTTTTGACAAAAAGGGAACTCCGGAGTTTTTTCACGGCATGCCGCTCATCGTCACGCGAAACGCGCCGGACCTGGAACTTTACAATGGGGATTGCGGCGTTCTGTTGCGCGGCCGCGGCAACGGCTTTTTCGGGCTTTTCCGCACGGGTGGAAAATGCGTGGCGCATCCCGCGGGCGCGCTGCCGCGATGGGAACCCTGCTTTGCCATGACGGTGCACAAGAGCCAGGGTTCCGAATACCGCCGCGTGCTGCTGGTGCTGCCCGCGGCGGAAAATCCCCTTTGCACGCGGGAAATCCTGTACACCGCCATCACGCGCGCGAAAGAATTCGCGGCGGTGATCGGCGAGCGCCGGGTGGTCGAGCACGGTTTGGGGAGGGCCGTGTCAAGGAACACCGGCATCAAGGTGTAACATTGCGGGGCCAAAATGTGTTAAGCTATTTCCTCATTGCAACGCTTCTTGTATATTGAGTACTCCAACAAGCAACCTTTTTAAGCCAGGGAGGTAACCATATGGCCAAACTCAGCAAGGTCGAAGTGATCCATCTGCAGAAGAAGTACGGGACCGACGAGGCGATCGGGAAGAAACTCGGCATCACGCGGCAGGCCGTTGAGCAGTGGCGGAAGAAATACGGGATCGATTCCCGGTGGGCGCGCAACCCCGACCGGAACAAGAAGATGGTCGCGCTTTACAAGGCGGGAAGGTCCGGGACGGAAATCGCCGCAAAATTCGGCATGTCGGTGTCTCAGACCTACCGGCTCATTTCGGGCAAGAAAAGAAAAAAATAACAACCGCAACCATTTTAAAAAGGAGCGAATCATGAGGATCCTTTGCGTGCTGTTCGGCGCGGCGGTCGCCGCCGCTTTGTTTTCCGGATGCGGCAGTTCTTCTTCTTCTCCCACATCACCGGGCGGAAATCCGGTCGGCGGCGCCCCGACCATCCACGCCACCGTTGACTGGTCCGTCGTGCAGACCAAATTGCTTCAGTCAATTGGGATTCCGGTCGAAACGACCGTGACGGCTACCGTGAACGTATATACGGGAACAAACGTGCAAGACACCGCGGCGGTGGTCAGTCTCGTGCTGAACGGTGCTTCCTATCCGCTGTCCTGGGATCCCTACGGAATCCGTTTCACCACCACCAGTGCCACGCATAAGGTTCCCGCGTCCGCGGTGAAAAACGGCGACCAGGTCACGGTCACGGTCACGTCGGGCGGCACGACGTATACCGAATCGGCGACCATGCCCGGCGGCGTGACGGTGGCGGACGACGGTTCCAGCGCGAGCTGGTTGACAGAAGGAAATTTCGACGAGCTTACCGTTTTTGCGCTCGACGCTAATAACATGCCGATTACTTCGCCCTTTGTTGCCAGCAGCACCGACGGGTCCGGCGGCATGACGGTAACCGAGGATCTGAACTCGCCGGTATCCATTCCGCAGGGCGGAATGACCTCCGGCAAGTCGTACGAGATCGAGGTGTTGGCCCAGGAGGTGACAACCTCGTTCGGCAGCGCCGCAAATTTGAGCGATCTTAGTGCCCGGGAGATTTACTTAAAGGATATTACCAAGTAGTAAATTTACGTTTGAAGGATTAACGATTATTGAATGTGGATTGAAGACAGGCATGGTGGCTCTGCGCTTCAACCCACTTTTATTTTCTTTTCTCTCAAATCAATTTAATGGACTTTCCAATATAAGCAAGCGACCAGATTGTCTGCCATGTTTCTTTGATTAAGAAGAAAAAAGCAAAATCGGGAGTATTGCTTTTTTCCGGCGTTAGGTGGACCGGAGGGCGCGCAAGAGCGCGTTGCCGGCCGACCCCCGCCGGCACGCGGCATCGGGCGGTCCGGCAACGAGGCCGAATGGCCGAGCCCGAAGGGAGACCGACCCCGCGAAGCGGGGGAACGCCCGGATTCAAATATCTACATGTAAAGAATAAAAATCAACTACTATTATATTCCTCCCATTTGCTTTCCCCGCCCCGTAATACCTATATTTTTTCCTGTAAAGGTTTACAAGACGTCCAAAAACGGTAACAAATCTATTCTACCTCCAGGAGGGATGCATGAAAGCTGGCCAAAGGCTACTTACCCGATGGATGCTCATGGTTTCTTCAATAGCAGCGATGCTTGCCAGTCAGTCTGCGTTCGGCGCGTTTGACAATCCGCTGCCGACAACGACCCTTACCGCGACGCGGGGCATGAGCCAGGTAAGTTCGGGCGAGGCGATGGGCGCGGGACGGCTGAGCTTTTCCTTGTTCGGCTCCTGGTACCAAGTGAACGACTCTTTTCCGCTCTCGCCCAACAAGGGCGCCAATGTGTACACCGACAATGTAGCGTTTTCTTTCGGCGTCAACCCGTTCATTGACGTGTTCGCCTCCTTGTACACGTACGAAATGCAGAATTACGATTCGACAAACTCGGTGGGGCTCGGCACGGTCATGGCCGGAATACAGGGAACGCTTCCCTTTGCCGACACGCTGCCGGTACGGCTCGGCGGGCAGGTGCTTATCTACGGGGGCACGGCCGCGAACCAGATCAACGGCAACCGCGCCGACGGATACAATTATTTCGAGACGCGCCAGGGATACGATTTTGCGGGAAAGCTTTTACAAAGTATAATTCTTGGCAATGAAAAGTACGCCTTCAAGATGCATTTCAACGAGGGTTTGGTGACCTCGCTGCAGTCGGGCAAGGGCCTGATGATGACGCTGGCCGCGGGGATCCAGGTGAACGCGCATCCGGTGCTCGTGCTCGGCCTTGAAGCAAACTCGCGAACGTTCACCGACCACATTGCCATTCTCACCGATCCGCTGTGGATAACGCCCACCATCACCTTCAGGACGCCATATTATTTCAACGTTCTCATCGGCGGCGACATTGCATTGTCAAAGGAACGCGATACCTCCGGCACGTCCGGCACGACGGCGCTCAAGGCGCTCGAGTCGTACCGGGTTTTCGGCTCGATCGCCTTTTCATTCGACCTGCTTGCGCGCCAGAAAGCTGCCGCAAAGGAAAAGGAAAAACAGGACGCGCTTGAAAAAGAACGGCTCAAGGCCGAGGCCGACAGCATGGCGCGCCTGCAGAAAAAGGAGGCCGAGGAAAAAACAAAGGCAATGGCGGCCGCCGACAAGAAGACCCAGGCCGAGCGTCACCGTGCCGACTCGCTCGCGCATGTTGCGGACTCGCTCGCGCAAAAGGCGCGCGCCGACTCCGTCGCGCTCGCCGAATCGAAGCGCCAGGTCGAGGAGGAACGGTCGAAGCGCACCGACGCCGAGAAACAGCTCTTGTCAACGGGCCTCCTCCTGCTCGACGCGGTCTATTTCGCGTCCGGCAAGACCGACATCAACATCAACTCCAAGCCGTACCTTAACATCATCGGAAAAATGCTTTCCAAATATCCCAAGCTCGTGCTCGAGGTGGGCGGTCATACCGACAACGTGGGCAGCCCGTCGTCCAACATGCGGCTGAGCCAGGCCCGCGCCGAGTCGGTGCGCATGTACCTGATTTCGGTTGCGCCGGACCTTGCGGGCCGCCTGAGCGCCATGGGCTACGGTTCGAGCGTGCCCAAGGCCGAAAACTCCACGGCCGACGGCAGGCAGATGAACCGCAGGGTGGAGCTCAAGGTGCTGAACAAGGACGTGCTGAAGGAGTATAATCCGTAAAGGTTTTGCATTTGTTAAATATTCCGGTGGGGGAAGGCTCCCCCTGGGGTGCAGCTTCCGCCGCCTCCTTGTCAAAGAGAGAAATCGGCAAGGCGGCGGCGATCCGCACCCACACCCCCTCTTTGGCGCCGATACACCCATGGTTTACGAACAATAGTAGTGGCTGGCGATCCGTTTGCTGCGGTCCAGACCTTACATGGTGGAAGAAGACGAAAATTATAGCCCATTTGATGACTCTCGATATTCTTACAAACTATCTTTTTGTCTTCTCTGCGCTCTCTGTGTCTCTGCGGTGAATTTTGTTAACTGGTTAGAGAGTACGCAAACGGCGTATTTCGGTATCTCACCCATTTATTTGCTTGTCAAATATTTTAATGAAACAAAAGAAACCCGACCCAGATATCGCGCTCCTCCTCAACACGCTTGACAAACTGGGAGTTGAGGTGCGGTGCGGCGTGTTCGACTCCGAGGGAGGCTTGGCGAGAATCGAGGACCGGTATATACTATTTTTACATGACGCGGTGACCCTGGGCCGTGAAAAAGAGCTGTGTCTTGACGCGATAAGAAAAATGGACCCCGCGCTTTCGCACGTGCCGCCGCGGGTGCGGATACTGCTGGGCGAGGGAGATTGGGGAGACCAAGGAGCAACGGATGGATAAAGTGCGGGTGGCAGTGATCGGCGCCGGCGTTCTCGGCTCATACCACATACAGAAATGCCTTAAAAACAGGGACGTCGCCTTTGCCGGTTTTTTCGACGTATCGGCCGAGTGCAGGGTCGAGGTCGCGAAAAAACTGGGCGTCACCGCGTGGAACAGCGAGGTGGACCTGGTTGCGGCCGCGGACGCCTGCATCATCGCCGCGCCGTCGTCGCGCCATGGTGAAATTGCGCAACGGTGCATGGAAGCGAAAAAACACGTGCTCGTGGAAAAGCCGCTGGCGCCTTCGTACGATGAAGGCGCGGCCTTGGTGCAGCTCGCCAAGGAAAAAAACGTGGCGCTTCACGTGGGCCACTCCGAAGCGTTCAACACGGCGTTTGTGCAGCTCCAGTCGCACACACCCGCGCCGCGTTTCATCGAGGTGCACCGGCTTGCCCAGTATTCGCCGCGCGGCACCGACGTATCGGTGATCCTCGACCTCATGGTGCACGATTTGCAGCTCGTGCTGCGGCTGCTGCGCGAGGAGCCCGTCTACGGCGCAATCGCGGCCACGGGCGTGCCCGTGGTGAGCAGCGGCATCGACATCGCAAACGTGCGCATCCCGTTCGCCTCCGGGTGCGTGGTGAACTGCACGGCCAGCCGCATCTCCGCCAAGCGGATGCGCAAGCTGCGGCTGTTCGAAAAGGACAACTACTACTCGGTGGACCTGGACAAAGAGGAAATAGAACACTATTACCTCACCGCCGCCCCGTCGCCGGGCAGGCCCCTGCCCGTGGGTTTTGACAAGCAAAAGGCCAGGCACGTCGACGCGCTCGAGGCCGAGCTTGCCGCGTTTGTCAATGAAATTCTCGGGAAGGAAGGGCAGAAAGGGGTGACGGGCGAAGAGGCGCTGGCGGTATTAAAGGTCACTGATACGATAATGGGGTTGCTTGATAAAAAGTGACAAAGTGAAATCATTCTTAGATGTCAAATCTGTAGCGACATTGATTGTTTAGCCTCACCCCACCCCCTCTCCCACAGGGAGAGGGGAGATTGTCATTCTTTCTTGCCTTGACATCGGGGCGCTGCCCCGGGCAACAAATATTACACCCCTAGGGGGCTGAAAAATACAGTCACGGCGTTACAACCTTTGCCCGTGCGCCAGGCAGGACTGGAGCTTGGTCCCGACCAACGGGAGGAAATAGACCCGCTGGAGCACGGTTCTGCCCGGCCCGCGCCGTCAGGCATATAGGGGCCGTGGCAGCCCGAGCCGAAGGCAACACCGGAAGGACGACCCTTGGAAGTACCCGAAGGGGTGCGGCCGCCGCCGCTTCGGCGGGGCGCCCATTTTATCTTATTCTTTATATCTACTAACTATGGCACCAATCACAGACATTTGCTATATTATAGTCTAAATTATTTATATTTTATAGGTTAAGGTCCGTTAATCAGAGAACTTGTGCGCCAGTAGCTCAGTTGGATAGAGCGTCGGCCTCCGGAGCCGAAGGTCGTGGGTTCGACTCCCTCCTGGCGTATTTCGCAGCTGCTTAATTTACAAAGGGGGTTCTTATCAAATTCCGAACCAGAACCAGCGGTATTTTCGAAATCATCCAGCCCGTTGCGGAAAAGGGTGAGGTGTTCGATTCCACGCTTCTCAAGAACATGATCAACTCGCTCATCGCCGAGGGGAAGCGGAACTTCGCCATCGACCTGTCTCCGCTCGACTACATCTACTCCGACGCGATCAACGTGATCCTCGCCCTCAACCGGCGCATTCTCGACGTGAGCGGCCGTCTGTCCATCATGGGCCCGACCCCGGAGGTGCGTCAGATCCTCGAGCGCACGGGGCTGCAGAACATTTTGAAGATATTCGACACCGAAGCCGAACTGCTCAAGAGCTCGGAGGACATCATCCTCCAGACCACGCGGTATAATGTCGCCGACCTGCAGTCGTACCAGCAGCAGCCGGCCAAGCCGAAATCGGAGTTCGAGGATTTTCGCTCTGAAATAAGCACCGCAATGTCGCCCGGCGTCGTGGCAGCCGAAGCCGAGCCCGCACCGGGATTCCGCCAGGCGCCGCCGCAATATGCCGCACCGCAGGAACCGCCCCAGCAATTTGCGAAACCCGCTCCCTTCAAAGAAGAGGAATTCGAGGCCGCTTATAAATCATTCGAAACCGAGGCAACCCAGGACACCTACGGGCCGCCGCCCATGCGGCCGCCCGCGCCGCAGCAATATGCCGAACCGTTCACGCCGCCGCCCGTGGTGCCTCCACGGCCGGCAGCCCAGCCGTTCAAGAGGCCCGAGCAGGAATTCGCGCCTGTCCAGGAGCCCATGCCCGCGGCACGGCGCAGAGAGGCCGAGTTCACGCCGCCGCCCCCGCCGCCCACCCGCAGGGTTCCGGCGGTTCCTCCTCCCGAAGCGGCTATTGAGAAGCCGGAGCCCGTTCCGGCAAAACGCAAACCTGCGCTTGAGGAAAAATACGGCGAATATTCCGGCGAAGCCGAAATGGCTCCTAAAAAGCGTTCCCCGCTGCCCGTGATCATCACGCTGCTCCTGGTGGCGCTTTTGGCCGCGGGCGGATATTACGGATACACCGTTTACATAAAGGGACAAAAAGAGAACCCGGCACCGCTCGTCGCGCCGACGCCAGCAAAGCCGCCGGCGCCGGCGCCTGCACCAACCGTCTCAACGCCGACGCCGGCACCCGCACCAACGCCGCCCCCTGCTGTTGAGCCGGTCAAGCCGGCCGCGCCGGTCGCGGAAACTCCTGAAAAACCGTCCAAGAAACCAGCGCCCGGCAAGCCTGGCAAAAAGCCGGAGGCGGTCACACGCAAAGAACCGTCAATTGCCCCGACCACTGCCGCGGCCCAGGGGAAACTGACCATTTCGTCAGCCCCTTCCGGCGCAACCGTAAAGGCCGACGAAAACGTTCTAGGTGTCACGCCGTATATATGGAAAAATCCCAATATCATCGGCGAGGTGACCCTAACGATTTCCAAAACGGGCTACAAGGACGCGGTCAAGACCATCGAATTCACCGGCGGCACCAAGCAGGAATTCTTCAAGCTGGAAAAAGAAGAGGCCGCGCCAACTGCTAAGCCGGCTCCTGCGCCCGCACCCGAGACTGTGCCCGCGCCCGAAGCCGCAGCGCCGCCTCCTCCGCCCAAACCCGCGCCCGCGGCCGAACCGGCGCCCGCGCCCGCAGCGTCATCGGGCAACGGAGATCCAGCGACAATTTTCATCTCGTCGTTGCCGCCCGTCGCTGACGTGTATATGGACGGGAAACTAATCGGCAAGACGAACATCACCAAGCTCAATGTGCTGTCAGGCACGCACAGCATGCGGTTTGTCAAGGGAACGGCAGAAGTCACGCAGGACATGACGTTCAAGGCCGGCGACAACCCATCGCGCTTCGTGTCGGTGAAGTAATAAGGTCAAGTTAGAAATTGAAATTTATTAGCCGGAGCGTCTTTTTTAAAGCGCTCCGGTTTTTTTTATTTTTTGCGGAATGATAATCTGGAGGGGGAAGCCTTTTCTGAGTGCTTCGCCGAGCTCAATACATGCCCGCGATGCGCCTTTTTTCCATGTTGCGCCCGAACCAGCATGAAAGGTTGATTTTCCCGCTCCGGAGTCCGGCGAAGAAAAACGACAATGGTATTTTACCTATGTCAAGCGTTAGACAGGACTGGAGCTTGTCCCGACCAAGGAAATAGACCTGCTGGAGCGCGGTGCTGCCCGGCCCCGCGCATCGGGGGAACGCCCAATTTCTAAATTCAAACGCAAAGTATGATTCTTTACTTTATCCCGCGACTTATATATTTTATTCATCTTCAAAAAAGAACAGTAGTGGCGCTTTAGCTCAGTCGGTAGAGCAGAGGACTGAAAATCCTTGTGTCCGCAGTTCGATTCTGCGAGGCGCCATTTTAGATCAAGGACTTACAACGCGAGTTGTGCGTCCTTTTTCTTTTGGTGCTTAAAAATGCTTACGATTTGTAAACAAACTTGGATTTTCAGGCCGCTGTTCTCCACAATCTGCCGATAAGCGCCTGTACTGCTCCGAGAGGAATGGAA